>JAIRLT010000018.1 GCA_031259225.1 Prevotellaceae bacterium | reverse complement strand
ATGCCGGGACAACCGGTTGCATCAGTAAACGTACTTGATGAATTAATGGTTAAACTTGTTTTCACAACAGTTTTGCTTGTTACCGTCTGTGCGGGATTGTTTACTATAAAATTGGTTGTTCCCTTAAACGTGTACGTTCCTTTATCCAGCGTTACATTCGGCGGATAGTCGCTGCCGTAGACGCACCAGTTGAATTTGCCGGCAGGTGCATTGCTTAATGTAGCTGTAACAGTTGTGCCGGCATTGGTCGCGCCATATTCAATAAAAAAGCCGCGCGTTGTTCCTCCGGTAATCGTCCCGTTCCCGCCTGTTTTAGTGGGGCTGGTAATCGTCGCGGTCGAAAAACTTTGGGGCGTTACACCATTTACCGGACAGAAATCTATCCATATCCATACGCGGTTATTGTAGGGCGCAGTGGGCGTGTTCGTCCATTCTACTTTGAAGGTTACTTTTTGGGTAGCATAATCTACGCTCAGCGGCGTAACCGTTACAGTAGCGCTTGCAGTCATGCTTGCAAGTAGTACGAAAAGAAAGAAAAATTTTTTCATGAAATTTATTTTTTTAATTGTTATTATTTTTTGCAGCGTTGGAGTTGTTTTCAAACACAAACTTTTTCATAAAACAACCCCCTGCTGCAAGTTTTTATCTGCTGCCAATAATTGCAGAAATTTCGTTCTACAATTTATTTCTCTAACTTTTACCGTGATTTTTTCCCTATTCCACAAAAAACCAAGAGTGGAATGGGTGTTGTATTTATAGTTATTCGAGGTTAGCGAAAACCCACGCTGTAAATAAGTACAACGACCCACATCCACTCTGAACGCAGTCGCTATTACTTATATTCATACAGCGTAGAAATTTTCGCTATTTCGAATAACTTATAGAATAAAAGTTAAAGCGATATATTTTAATATATCAATTTCAAAATGTCAAAGAAGCATATTAACGGCGCAAATATAGAACTAATTTTTTTAATTCCAAATTTTATTTTTTTATTTTTTTTGCGGCGTCAGCCATTTTCAACTCTCCACTCTCAACTATTTTCGTATCTTTGTGGGAAAATGGTTAAAGTATGGAAACATTCCGGGTACAAGTAGCGAACCCACAAGCTAAAGTTCTACTGGAAGATTTGGCGGCATTGAAGTTAATTACCATCCAGCCGTCGCCCGGTATTACCGGGTTGCTGTCGCGGTTCCGCAATCATGCGGAGGCTGTTCCTTCCTTAGAAGAAATCACGCAGGAGGTCGAAACGGTAAGAAGCGCACGCTATGCTGAAAAGTAGTATTATTATTGATACTAATTTATGGATTAGCTTTTTGCTGACGAAACAATATCCGTTATTGGATGCGTTATTGGAAAGTAATGCCGTAACGTTGATTTTCAGTAATGAATTGTTGGACGAATTTGTGAAAGTTGTGCAACGTCCGAAGTTCCAGAAATTTTTTTCACAAAAAGATATTGACGCGCTGCTACAATACATACAACAACATGCTTATTTTGTAAATGTTTATTCAGCCGTTACTGTTTGCAGAGATATAAAAGACAATTTCCTGCTATCACTAGCACAAGATAGTCGTACAGATTACCTGATAACAGGCGACAAAGATTTACTATCCTTAAACACTTTCGGGAAGACGAAAATTATCCCCATGTCGGTATTTAGAATGTTGTAGCGGCAATACGCCGCCCTATCCGACGGGAGAGGGGGCTGGAGGGTGAGAACTTTTCCGGAGCAGGTTCCTCCACTGCACGCGCTCGTCCCTCGCGCGCTCCAGTCGGAATGACGGTGCAGTGGATGTCGTTATTCATTATTCACGGTGTCCTGTGTCCCGTTAAAATTTCACGCTGGCTTGTACCTTGAAGGTGGTTTGGTGCGGTTGGTTGATTTCATTTAATCCACTGCCGGCGGTGGCGGCATTGAAGAAATACGTCTGCGCTAATCGCGCCCAGAGGTCAAAATTTTTCCACAGCCTTATATGCGCATTCACATACCAGCGCGCTCCCTTTGCATAGTAAGCCGGTACGGAAAAACTGTATGGCAGGTCGTTTTCGTAAGCATAGAAGCGCGTATCCCAGCCGCCGGTGTCAAAGACGGCAAACCGCAGGGAAAAGTCGACGGGGAATGCCGGAAATTTATAACTGATGTTGTGGTACAGCAATAATCCGCTTTCTTTGCCATCTGCACGGTAGAAGGCAACTTCAATGCGGTCTTGCATGCGCAGCCCGCGCAACAGTTGGTAGGATATTTCGTAACGCGCATGCAGCAAGTTTACGGTGTGTTGCGGCGTAATGGCGTCGGCGCTGCCACTTACGTTTTCGTCCTTTACTTCCTGCTTTATGCGCAGGTACATGTTCATTGCCGTATCAGGTCGGTAGGCGGCTTGCACGTAGTATTCATAGCCTCCCGAGGGCGCATAGGCGTTGTAACGCATCCACGGGAACGAGAAAACGTCGGCATAAGCGGAAATCGTAATCGCCGGATGCGGCAACCATTGCGCCCCCACATAGCAGCCGTTCTCATTGGCGGTTTTGCCGGTTTCCCCAAATCCCTGCGCATACGCCGCCTGGTAGTCCCGGGCATAATTCCGGTACAGGAAAGCCAGCCGGAACGCCGCATCCAAATCGAACAATGCGCCTGCCACGCCCGCCATCCCGCCGTTGCGGCTCACGGCAAATTCGCCGAAAACACTGGTTTTTTTCCATACGCCGTAGAAATCAATACCGGCATTGGCGTTTTGCGCGTCGTTTAATTCAAAGTAATTGTACGGCTTCACGTCGCGCCGGTAATCTTTCCCGTAACGGTGCCACAACGCCGTTATACCAAATTTCAGGTACTTGAAACGGTACGAAAGGTTGCCGCCAACGACCGTTTCCGGCACGGTGTGTTTTTTCGCCATGGTACCGGTGGTGTTGTGCAGCCCTGTTTCCTGAATGGTTGAAAAAGCATTGCTGTCGGCGGTGGCGTCAATGTTTTTATGCGAAGCAAACGCCGACAGGTTCCATTGCTTGTATTGCAGCGTCACTGCCGCCCCGCGCCGGAAAAGGTTTTCGTTGGTGGATGTATAGCCGGTAACCCCGCGTTCCTGTTTTTTGACGGATAACACATCGCCGGCTTTCGACAGCGAATAGCCGCCCCATGCCACCAACCCTTGCCCAAACTGCATTTGGTAATCACCGACAATAATTTTTTTCACTATCCCCATATCGGACAATTGCACGTGCGCCGAATAAAAATCAAACCCGTATTTATTGTTGCCGCTGAAAAACGGCTCCCCCGCATCGTTTTGGGCGGTAACGCCCCATTGCATTTGGTCGCGGTAACGGTATTGGTAGCGCATATACGCCGCCCACGGCGAGCCGAGGTAATGCGCATTGGGTTTTTCCTGTTCCCCGGATGCCACGGGTGCATAGCCTTTTTGTCTTTCCAGCGTACGTCCGGTGTGCATAATAATCCGGTGGCTGCCGTATGTGAAGCGGTCGGCAAAAGAATGATGCCTTCCGGCGGATACCGGTATCACCGTAATAAACGGGTACAACTGCCCGGCAATTTCTTCATTGAAGCCGTGGATGAGCGGCAATTCATGAACGGTATATAACGCGCCGTATTCTTTCCGGTACTCCAGCAGGCTTTGGATTTGGAAATCGTTGAGGATTTGCAGTTGCTGCAAATCGGCTTCTGTCGCGGCATTCAAGTCGAGCGGAAACTCCAGCAAGGTTTCGTAGGTATCGTATAATGCCTGCACATCTACTTCGTTTTCGCCGGCGTCGGCAGCTACGAATTCGATGAGCTGGCGCAGTGCGTCGGGCATTTCGCTATGGGGATTTTGCGCTTTTGCCATACCGGCGGCGAAGCAAAAAAATATGAACACGGCATATTTCATAAAGACACGCTGATGGCTGCCTGCGGGGTATAACCCAATACCGGGTGACGGCTCAATGCCGCATCAAACAGGATTTTTTTGTACACGTATCCCACGCCGAAATGCACTTCAAACGGCTGCGTAATAATGCCTGCACGCAAATAAAGGACTTTCCCGACCAAAAATTCCGTGCCGATTTTGACGCGGGCGACTTCGTAAATATTTTTGGATATTTCGGCTACCAACTGCACCGGCACCGCCAACGAATAACCGGCGCCCAAAGAAAAGACCACCGGCAATTTTGTTTTTTCCCGGTCGTTCCATTTAGAGAAAGTAAGGTTGAACACATATAAACCCAACGTAAAGTTTTTTGCCGGGGTTGCCCATACGCCGGCATTCCCGTTGATTGCAAACAGGTTTTTATAATCTTCCGGGAAGCGCATTAAATGCCCGTCCACGCTAATGCCGGCAGCCAAGTATTTGGATAATTTGCGCCCGGCAGCTATCCCAAACCGGTTTTCACCGTAGTTCGCAAGCCCCACATTACTTAACGACAATCCTACGCCGTTGCCCAGTAACGGGAATGTTCCGGCAAGCGTGCTTACGCCCATTTCCGGCATGGTAAAGCGCTGTTCGTGCGACACGCCAATGCCGCCGCCGGTGAGCATTCCAAGTCCTGCGGGATTATTCACCGCCGCCCATACATCGGTTTGCAGGGTAATAATGTTCCCCATTCCGGCGGCGCGCGCCCCCACCGGCTCCAGCGACAGTTGCGCGTGCAAGGGAACGGAGAAAACAAACGGCAAAACGATTGCGTGTATATATTTCCGCAGGTTCACAATAAAATGATAAACTTTGTTGGAACAAATATACGCTTTTTTAGGTAATTTTTCTACCTGACTAACAAAAAATCCTGAAAAAGTTTCAAACTTTGTTAGGGGTTGATTTATCTTTGTGACAGTCCGGTTGAGGGGGAAACTCGACAGGATGGGGATTACACGTTGAGGGATGCAGGATTTTGCCGGTAAATAATGTAACAATAAGTATTTTCGTGGCGGTTACTTTATAATAAAGGCTGGTTGGCTTTAACTGCGCGCGAAGGTATCGCGCAGCGCTACTAATTCCGTGTAAACACTTTCCGGGAAGCCAATCCGCGGAAGTATGGACGCTAAATAGCCCAGGAAGGTAACGACCCATGACAGGAAATCCCTG
>JAIRLT010000258.1 GCA_031259225.1 Prevotellaceae bacterium | reverse complement strand
CCGGTAGCGGGAATTCCGCCAAACAACGGGGTAATTATATTTGCTGCTCCCTGTGCGATGAGTTCCGTATTTGAGTGATGCCGTTTTCCGGTTACGCCGTCGGCAACCATAGCGGCGAGTAGCGATTCGATAGCGCCCAGCAAAGCAATGGTGAAAGCCGGTTGCAGCAACAGCCGGAAAGTTCTTGCATCTATGGCGATGCCGTGCGGCTCGGGAATAGACGCGCCTTCGGATAAACCCGGGAAACGACTGCCGATAGTATCCACCGGCAGTTCAAAGAAAAGCGCCAGCAACGTGGTAACGATAATCGCCACCAAAGATCCGGGAATGCGTTTGGTAATATGTGGGAAAATAATAATCGTGGCTACCGTCAATGCGCCCAAGCCAAACGCCCAGGGATTGATGGAATCAAGGTGCCGGAACAACGTTCCCCATTTACTGACAAACTCCGAAGGCACGGAATCGATGGACAAACCGAGTAAATCTTTAATCTGCGTGGAAAAAATCACAACGGCAATGCCGCTGGTAAATCCGACAATAATAGGATAAGGGATGAATTTTATCACGCTGCCCAATCGTAAAAGCCCCATGATTATTAGCATCACGCCCGCCATGACGGTGGCAATCCACAAACCATTGATACCAAAATCAGCGACAATGCCTGCCACGATAATCATAAACGCGCCGGTAGGTCCGCCAATCAGCGTGTGCGTACCGCCCAGGAACGAAATTAAAAACCCGGCAATGATAGCCGTAATCAATCCCTGTTGCGGCGAAACGCCGGAAGCAATACCGAATGCGATAGCCAGCGGTATGGCTACAATCCCGACAACAATGCCCGCGACTAAATCCGCAAAAAAAGTTTGCTTGTTGTATTGCCGGTTTTTAATCAGGGTAAAAAATTTCGGTTGGAAAACAGCCGAAATATTTTTCTTTATTTTTTCCGAAATCATAGTTTGCAATCGCTAAAGAAGACGTATAAAATCGTCGAATAAAAATTCCGTATCCGTAGGACCACTGGCGGCTTCGGGATGAAACTGCGCCGAGAAAAACGGTTTATGTTTATGACGGATGCCCTCATTGGTATCGTCGTTCATATTCACGAAGAGCGGTTCCCAATCTTTCCCCAGGGTTGTTGTATCCACAGCGTAGCCGTGATTTTGCGAGGTAACGAAACAACGTTTGGTTCCGGTCATCTGTACCGGTTGGTTATGGCTGCGATGCCCGTATTTCATTTTATAAGTCGTTGCGCCGCCTGCGGTAGCGAGCAACTGGTTGCCCATGCAAATGCCGAAAACCGGCTTGCTACCGTCCAATGCCCGGCGGATGTGTTCCACTGCTACGCCGCAGTGGGCGGGGTTTCCGGGACCGTTGGTGATAAATAATCCATCGTAATCGATCGTATGGAAATCGTAATTCCAAGGTACGCGGATGAGCGTAACGCCGCGCCGCTGCAAGCAACGAAGGATATTATGCTTTACGCCGCAATCGACCAGCGCTACTTTTTTGCCGCCGCCTTCGTAGGTGATGACTTCGCGGCAACCGGCTTTGGCAACTAAGTTTTCGGTATCGGGGTTTTCAAAATCAACCGCATCGTTTTCGTGTACGATTTTCCCCAACATCGAGCCTTTTTCGCGCAGTATCTTCGTCAGTTCGCGCGTATCGACGCCATAAATTCCCGGAATATTATTTTCTTCCAGCCATGCGTGCAAACTCTTCTGCGCGCTCCAGTGGCTGTGTTCATGCGTGTAGTCGGAAACCACCAATCCTTTTACATGAATTTGTTCGCTTTCGTAATTCGACGAGAGGTGATGGACAATTTTGTTGTCCGGCACGCCGTAATTGCCCACAATCGGATAGGTGATAGTCAGGATTTGCCCGATATAGGACGGGTCGGTAAGGCTTTCGGGATAGCCGACCATAGCCGTATTGAATACTACTTCGCCGGCTGTGGCTACGCTGCTGCCAAAGGCTTTGCCGTGAAACGCCGTTCCATTTTCCAAAATAAGGGAGGCTGGTTGTTCAAGTTGCATAATGTGCGAATGGTCAAATACGATTTATTTTCCTAAATTTGCGCGCAAATGTACGAAAAAAAATCAAATATCGTTATTTTAGCCGATGGCGAATTTCCCACGCACGCCATACCGCTGCAAGCGCTGGAGTCGGCAGATGCTATTGTATGTTGCGACGGCGCGGCGGGGAAGTTATGCGCCTACGGCAAAACGCCCGATTACATTGCCGGCGATTTGGACAGTTTGCCGGACGAGTTGAAAACACGCTTTGCCGGACGGCTGTATTGCGTAGCGTCCCGAGAAACAAACGACCTGACAAAGGCAGTCGATTTTTGCCTGCAACGCGGCGCGGCACAGTTAAAAATCCTTGGCGCAGGCGGTCTGCGCGAAGACCACACGATTGCGAATGTATCGCTGTTGGCGGATTATGCCGCCAAATGCCATGTGGAAATGATTACCAACTACGGAACGTTTGTGATAATTTCAAAAACAAGTACCTTAGAAAGCGCGGCAGGGCAGCAGGTTTCCATTTTTTCGCTTACGCCGTCCGCAAAAATATCTTCTACCGGTTTAAAATATCCGTTGCGCCGGCAATGCTTGGACAGTTGGTGGAAAGGTTCGTTGAATGAGGCGACCGGCGCGCGCTTTACGCTGTCGTTCAACAAAGGAATTTTTATCGTTTTCAGAACGCACGCAGGAAATTATGAATTATGAGTTATGAATTATGAATGGTGGCGTCAGCCAATTAGAAATCAGAAATTAGAAATTAGAAAATGGTTGCGCGACGATAAGAAGTTGTTGTACCTGACGGCGGCGTTGGTAATTCTCGGCGGCATGGTGCGGATAGTTAATCACCCGCTAAGCGTGTGGCTGTTGAACGGCGCGTTTATCCCGTACTTTGTCATGCGCTTTCTCTTCTATTTCAAAAACCGGCGGCGCGCTTGGACGCTTATCGAACGCTACCGCTTTATTGTCCTTGCCGTGCTTTTCAGCGTGGTGGTATTAAATTTTTTTGCTTCCTACCGCATTGAATTTTTATTGCTCATCCTGCTGATGATTGACTACCTGTTTGTGGTCAATAGGCAATTTTAA
>JAIRLT010000257.1 GCA_031259225.1 Prevotellaceae bacterium | reverse complement strand
GACGAGCTAATGAACAATCATGAAATCTTTGAATTTTGAAATCTTTAAATTAAGAATTAGCTGGCGCGCCGCCTCCATCCCCACGCGTTAGGACGAGGTTAAACCTCGTCAGAACTAATGCTATGCCCTGCTATCATTAAGATTTCTTTGTGCAACCTTGATTAATGCTACCGCTCTTCTACCAGCCGCAGCAATTCCTTTACAGCTTCTTTTTCGGGAATGTTTTTTTTGACTACTTCTTTGCCTTTGTAGAGGGTAATTTTTCCGGGACCGGCGCCTACATAGCCGAAATCGGCGTCAGCCATTTCGCCGGGTCCATTTACAATGCAACCCATCACGGCAATTTTTGTCCCGGCTAAGTGTGCTGTGGCGGCGCGTACATCCGCCAATGCCTTTTGCAAATCGAACAGGGTGCGCCCGCAGCCCGGGCAGGCAATGTATTCGGGCTTGGTGAAGCGTACGCGCGTGGCTTGCAAAATAGCGAGGGCAATTTCTTCCGCCTGCGCGCCCGGCAACTTTTTGCCGGCAACAGTGGCGGACAGTTGCAGGTCGCCGGCATAACCGTCAAGCAATAGCGGGGCTGCCTTGCAGGCAGCTTGCAACCACAGTTCTTCGGTCGTTGCAGCAGCGCAATGGCAAGTTATCTTGTCCTGTTTTTCGTGCATTGTTTTTGAAGCGTAGGGGTATTGTACAGCCAAACGCACCAATGTTTTCGCTACGGGAATTTCATTTTCCGGCGGTTCTGTGAGCGACACGCGAATGGTGTCGCCATAGCCTTCGGAAAGCAATACGCCAATACCAACCGCCGATTTTATCCGCCCGTCCATGCCGTCGCCGGCTTCGGTAACGCCCAGATGGAGCGGGTAAGTCATCGCTTCCTCTTCCATTTGCGCCGCCAACAAACGGTATGCCGCCACCATTATGCGCGTATTGCTCGATTTCATGGATACGACCGTTTGTGAAAAATTTTCGCGCCGGCAAATACGCAGCAGTTCCATTGCCGACGCTACCATGCCTTCGGGCGTATCGCCGTAACGTTCCACCACCCGCCCGGCAAGCGAACCATGGTTCACACCGATGCGCAGGGCGGTTTGGTATTGCCGGCAGCAGTGCAGTAATTCCACAAATTTTTGCATAATCTCAGCGTCTGTTTGCGCAAAGTTTCCGGGATTGATACGTACCTTGTCTGCCACCGCTGCCGCCGCCAGCGCGACGTTGGCATTAAAATGTACATCGGCAATTAGCGGAATGAAAAAACCGTCGCGGCGCAGTTGCCGTTTAATCCCGGCTAATGCTTCTACCTCCCGCAATCCTTGTGTGGTAAGGCGTACATAATCGGCGCCGGCTTGCGCTACCTGCTTGCATTGCCGCACCGAAGCATCGATATCATGCGTGGGGGTATTGCACATGGTTTGCACGCGAACCGGTTGGTTTCCGCCCATAGCAACGCCTCCAATAAGCACTTCATTGGTTTTGCGCCGTTGGTAAATGGGGGGAGTATTCATTACAAAACAAAAAATACCGTCGCCGAGAGCAGCATTTGGGAAAGGCGGTTGTAAACGGTGTAGCCTTGAATATTGGGGTCGTAGACATATCCCAGCCCGATGGAATAGGCAAAATCCAGTTGTATTTCCAACGGGTGCAGCATGAATGCGAAGCCGGCGCCAAAGCGTAATCCATAGTCGAATTTATTAAAATCGAAGTTGTCCGGCTGAAAGTCCGGATGCAGTGCGACGCTTTGCGAACGCAGGATATAGGAGCCGTAGATGCCGGCATTAGCCATGGCGCGTATTCGCCACAATTCATAGTGAAACTGCGTGACGAACGGCACATCCACCATTTGAAAACGTTGCGACGATATATCTACGAGGTCATAGCCTTTTTCGAGGTCTTGCTGGTCGTAGTACGCTCTTGCGTAGCGCAAGTATCCCTTTTCGGCATAGTTTATACCGACTTGGATGCCTACCCATTTACCGCTGTAGTATTTATAGGTCAATCCGTAATTTTTGAAACTATTGACATTGCCTAAATCTTCATTCCTTGTCGAAGATATTGTATTGAGACCGTATCCGCTTGTTACGCCTATGAAATGTTGTGCCGCTGCTTTGCTACCCGCCAAGCAACAGCAAATAATAAAGATGCTTATTTTTCTACTTTTCATCGCCGGTATTGCCGTCAAGGGCTATTGTTTCCTGTGTTGCCGGAAAGGGGGTAAATAATTTTCCCATATCCACGCTTTGTTCCACTTCTGAATTTTCACGCAAATGAAGTATTTCCGATGCATCCGAAAACCGCATGAGCGTTACTTTTTCGGGTTGTGTTTTCGTTTCCATTTTGCATGCGTCCCATACGCCGTTTTGGTTGGCGTCTTCAATAAACCGCACCACATAATCTCCCGATGGCAAATAATCGAATAATACTTTCCCTGCTTTATCAATGAGCGTTTCCCGCAGTACGCGGTCTTTTTTCTCGTTTAGCAACTGCAAAATATAGTGCGACGAGACGTTGGACAGGTCAAATGTAATGTGGCAAAATTTGTCGGGGTTGGGCGTGGTAAATTTATTTACGATGGTGTCGTTCACTAAGCCGTAAATGTCGGAAAAGGCATCCGGCAACACTTCCAGTTCATACTCGGTTATGGTTACCCATTTCGCCTGCACATAGAAACGCAACCGTGACGCAGTATCGGACAGCCACCGGAAAGCTTCTTTGGTGCGGTTGTTTTTTTCGTCTATTTTGAACAAGTTTATTTTCGCCGTATCTATTTTTACGGGCAATGCGTTAAACGCAACACTAATGCCACGGCGCATTCCAAGCTGTTCGGAAAAATTGATTTTCGGTTGCAATTTCGGAATTTCCGTTACCGTGTCATTTTTATTTTTTTTGTCTTTTTCTTGTTGCGCCTGATCTTCTTTTTTCAGGGAGAACTGTAAATTGGCGTCGATAGGCGATAAATTATTTAACGAATCGGTTTTGAGATATTCTATCGTTGCACGTAAAGTATCGGGAACCGTTGCGCCGGTGAGCCAATAGGTAAGCGTATCGCGAAAGCGGCTGTATTCTATTGTATAGTCCGGCTCGTTGATGCCCTCTATTTGAAAGCACGTAATCACCGGGTAGTGTTGATTGAATACCAATTGGAATTTCCGTTTTTCCAATTGCGGATATTCCACTAAGAATTGTTTGCGTACATTCTCGGCAGAAATCAACAACAGCCGTTCTACCGGTCGCGCTTCCAACGCCGCCGTGTCTTTGCTGTCCGTTATCACCGGCAACATGGAAACGGTATGTTCGGGGATTACCAGCGTATCTAAAAAAGCTATTTTTTCGTTTCCCGGATCGTAGCGGTAATTGGAATTTTTATCTTCCAACGCATACATGTGATACGCTCGCGGCGCAACGTTCTGCAAACTGAAATACCCCCAACTGTCCGTGCGGGCAATGGCTATCGGTAATTCTTTGTACACTGCCGAATCGGACAAGTTTTCGTAGAGCATCACCGCTGTATTTTCTACCGGATCCAGCGTATAAGCGTCGCGCACGACGCCGGTGAACGCCATGCTGTCAATGGTGCCTCCGGTAGAAAAAACAAACTTATAGGGGGGATATAAATTGCCTTCGTTATTATCTGCTAACGCATTTCCGAAGTCTATCGTATAGGTTTTATTTTGCCACAAGGTATCTTGAAAAACAACTTGTATGTTTTTCCCTCGCCTTTGCACCAATGGTTTCCGCAACGATGGCGGGGACATCACTACATTTTTCGATATTTCCTTTAAGGCGATATATTCGTTGAACGCCAGCTCGACTTTTTTACCGGAGAAATAAGTGGCGTTTGTTTTCGGCGTTGTTTTAAGCAATACCGGCGGAATGGTATCTTTCGGACCACCCGAAGGTCCTGCTTGCGTGTTGGCGCAACGGCTGCAAAGGAATAATGAAAACACCGCAGCGGCAAGTCCATACGCAATTTTTTCAAAGATACTATTTCTCATGTGGCTTAATTAACCGTTATATCGTAAGGTAAACGGGCATACACGCCGGGTTCCGTTATTCCTTGAAGAAAATGTTCCATCGTTTGTATCTGTTCCGGCGCTTGCACTTTTACGGCAATACTCCCATTCGTTAATGATGCCATGATTTGTTCAAGCGGCGTTTTTTCCGCCGGCAGTTCAATGAGGCGGTAATTTTCCAAATCGGCTAACGCTGCGGCTTCCGCAATGGCTTCGGTGATGCCGCCCAACTCGTCGGCTAAGCCGAGTTTCACGGCGTCAATGCCGCTCCATATCCGTCCTTGCCCTATTTCGTCCACTTGTGCAGCCGGAATATTACGGGCAGCCGCTACTTTATCGATAAATTGCGAATAGATAAACTCTACTGTTGCCTGCGTTGCTTCCCGTTCACGCGTAGTCATCTGCCGCGTGATACTCGGATAATCGGCGGCTGTATTGCTTTTTGCCTCGTCAATCGTAATGCCCAAATGATTATTCAGCCCTTTCTTGATGTTGGGTATCACACCAAACACGCCGATAGAACCGGTGAGCGAAGTAGGGTTCACAATGATTTTATCGGCAGGCACGGAAATCCAGTAACCGCCGGAAGCCGCGTAATTGCCCATGGATACGACCACCGGTTTTTCCGCTTTCAGTAAAGACAGTTCGCGGGCAATTATTTCCGACGCCTGTGCGCTGCCGCCCGGCGAATTTACGCGGAAAACCACCGCTTTGATAGCATCGTCGTTGCGGATAGCACGCAAGGTATTGGCAAAATTCCATGCGGCAATTTCCGTTCCGCCCTTGCCCATGCTGATTTCGCCGTCGGCATATACTATGGCAATTCGTTGGCGGCTGGCGGCTTGTTTGCGCGCCACTTTTATGTAGTCGTCCACATCCACTATTTCCAGTTCGTCTTCGGAGGTAACGCCGGATAATTCGCACAATTCGCCCAATAATTCATCCTTATAGAATAAAGCGTCCACCAGCCCGTTGTTCAAGGCGTCCTGCGCTGTCAGTAATTCTAAGTTATCAATTAACGAATGTATTTTCTTACGGTCAATTTGCCGTGCGTGGCAAATTTTTTCCAACTGGTATCCCCAAATAGTATTGATAAAGGTCAGGTATTGCTCGCGGTTTTCGTCGCTCATTTTATCGGTGATGAACGGCTCTACTGCACTTTTGAATTTGCCGTGACGAACAATCTGCACTTCTATTTGCAATTTGTCCAGCAGCCCTTTATAAAACATCACTTCGGCGCTCAATCCCGTCAAAGCCGCGTCGCCGAAAGGGTTCAAATAAATCTTATCGGCAACGGTCGCCAGGTAATACGCCGATTGCGAGTAATTGTCGCCATAGGCAATAATCGGTTTCCCCGCTTCCTTGAATTTCTCCAACGCCGCCCGGATTTCTTCTACATGCGTCCTGCCTGCTTGCAATTCGCTAAGGTCTAAATACACCATTTTAATATGGGGGTCAACGGCGGCATGGTTAATGGTTTTTAAAATATCGTTCAATCCGGTATAATGGGTCATGGAAACAGCGGTAAGTCCAACTTCCAATTGCCCGCTCTTCGTGCGCTCTGCCACCGGATGGTCAAGCATGATGCGGAAAATAGTATTCGGTTTGATTGTTACCGGTTCCGTAGCGGGTGAAAAGAGGCTGCTAATAGCCCCCACAACGGAAATTAACATGATAATACCGATAATCCCGGCAATCAATACCCCGACGAACGAGGCTAAAACCATTTTGAAGAAATTTTTCATTGTTTTATTATTTTAGTTCCCACAAATGAACACAGATTTGTATAGTAGCGCCAGCCAATTCTTAATTCCTAATTCTTAATTCTTAATTGCTTTGATGCCGGGCAATTCAATGCCTTCCATGTATTCGAGCAATGCGCCGCCGCCGGTGGAAACATAACTTACCTTGTCGGCAAAGCCCATTTGATTAACGGCTGCCACGCTGTCGCCCCCGCCAACTAAAGAATAAGCGCCTTTCACAGTAGCGTCGGCGACCATTTGCGCCACTGCTTTGGTACCATTGGCAAATTTGGGTATTTCGAATACGCCTACAGGTCCGTTCCATAGAATTGTTTTTGAAGCCAAAATCACTTCTTTCCATTCTTCTACAGGCGCCGCAGCGTCTACGCCTTCCCAATTATCGGGAATTTCGTTGATGTTGCAAATTTGCGTTTGCGCTTCATTGCTGAAAGCATCGGCTATCAACACTTTTTCCGGTAAATAAACCGCTACGCCCAACTCTTTTGCTTTTTTCAGAATATCCAGCGCCAATTGTTGTTGGTCGTCTTCGCAAATGGAGTTGCCGATTTTCCCGCCCTGCGCCTTGATAAACGTAAAACTCATGCCGC
>JAIRLT010000191.1 GCA_031259225.1 Prevotellaceae bacterium | reverse complement strand
ATACCGTTGTAAGTAGCAAAGCGCACGAGGGGGATCATGGTCGTATCGCCATGCCCGCCGATGACGCAGCCTTGCAGGTCGCTTGCGGGAACGCCCAATGCCTGGCTCAAATAATATTTAAATCGGCTGCTGTCCAAAATCCCGCCCATCCCGATGATGCGGTTTTTCGGCAGCCCGGAGGCTTTCAGCGTGAGGTAGGTCATCGTATCCATCGGGTTGCTGATGATAACGAGTACCGCCCCGGGCGAATATTCCAGCGCCTTTTCCACCACGCTTTTTACGATGCCGGCATTGGTGCCGACCAGTTCTTCGCGCGTCATGCCGGGCTTGCGCGGGATACCCGACGTGACCACCACCACGCCGGAGCCGGCAGTGGCGGCATAATCGCCGGTAACCCCCTTGATGCGCGTATCAAATTCGCACAGTCCGGCGGTTTGCATCATATCCATCGCCTTGCCTTCGGCGACGCCTTCTTTCACATCCAGCAGCACCAGTTCGGCAGCCAGTTCTTTTTGTGCAAGGACATTTGCACACGTTGCGCCTACGTTTCCGGCGCCAACAATAGTAATTTTTGTCATATTTTTATTTTTGGAATTTATTATTTATACAGTACCGTTTATTGCGGGCAGTAACAAAAAACATGCAAAAATACAAAAAATACTTCTAACTTTGTCCTTTGTTTTGACAAAACCCGTAAACCGCCGCTTTATGATACTGTTTCACTTCCTGTCCGTAAAATTCAAACTGCCCCACCGGCGCCTTTTAAAGAAATGGCTGCACCTGCTGGCGGAAACCGAAGGCAAGCAGGTAGGGGAGTTGTCGGTTATTTTCTGTTCCGATGAAGAACTCCGCTCCATCAACCGCCGGTATTTGCAGCACGATTATTTTACGGACATTATTACGTTTGATTACTGCGACAGCCGCCGCCTTTCCGGCGATTTATTTATCAGTTACGACAGGGTTTGCGCCAATGCCCGCGAATACCGGCAACCGCCCGGCGACGAGTTGCGCCGCGTCATGGCGCACGGGCTCCTGCACCTCTGCGGCTACCGCGACGGCACCGCCCGCGAACGGGAAAAAATGCGCGCGCTGGAAAATAAATATATGGAAAAATGGGACGCCCTGTTCCTGCCGCCTGTTTCATAAAATTCCTGCATCCGGGGGTATATATTTGCCGGCGCCCGGAAATTATATGCAGCGTTTTTTACCCTTTTTGCATCTTATATGAAAGACCACGATAAATACCGATGTTTACAATGGATGAACGAACACGATTTAATTACCGCTTGTGTGAAAGGAAATATCGTTGCACAACGGCAGTTATACGACCTGTATGCCGCTAAAATGTTGGGCGTATGTTTGCGGTATGCGGGAACCCGCGAGGCGGCAATGGATTTATTGCATGACGGATTTATCCGGGTATTTAAAAAAATAAAAACCTACAGGGGAAAAGGCTCTTTTGAAGGATGGATGCGGAAATTATTTGTCAATGCGGCATTGGAATATTTACGGAAAAAAGATGTATTGAAAGACCATGAAGACTATCCGGCAGCTATTCCCGCAACGGATTACGCTGTTTTTGAAAAAATGTCGGCAAATGACCTGATGGAAAAAATAGCCGCCCTTCCCGACGGATACCGTGCAGTGTTTAACCTGTACGCTATCGAAGGATACTCGCACCGGGAGATTGCCGGATTGTTGCATATCAGCGAAAGCGCTTCACGGTCGCAATATGCCCGCGCCCGGCACTGTTTGCAGAAAATGATAAAAGAAATGATATAAAAATGGACGAAACAACATTGGAATATTTATTCCGCGATAAACTGGAAAACTACGAAACGCCGGTTGACCCCGCCGGCTGGGAAATTATCCGGCGGCGCTTGCAACGGCAGAAGCAACGGAAAACCGCGATACGCTGGTTCTCCACAGGCGCGGCAGCGGCGGCAGTAGCATTGTTTTTCCTCTTGTATTATCCTCCCGTTACCGGGCAATTGCCGGTTGTTCCCACAGTGGCGGCTGTTACGCCGCTTTCTATTGCCGTGCCCGGCGAAATGCGGCAACCTGCGCCAATGCTTGCGGATAACGTTCCTGTTGCCACACATAAAACCATTGCGCCGCTACCGGAAAAGCCGCTTTTGGAAACCACGCGCCACGAGATACCGGCAATAACCCCTGTACCGGCGGATACTGCGCACACGGTAAATACTTCGCCGCAAATGACCGCTGAGGCGAAGGAAGAAGAAGCGGAAACGCCCGTACAGCCGGCTATGCAAGACTCCTTGCCTGTATTTCCGTTATCCGGGGAGGAAATTACGTTGCCGGAACAGCCGAAAAGAAAAAAGTGGACATTGGCTTTACTGGCTAACCGGTCAGGCGGCATAAGCGCTGCCGGGTATTCGGAAATCACGGATAAATCATACGCATTTAATGAAACCGCTTCCGCATCATTCTCCAACTCGGACAGGATGATAAACGCTTCTGTGGAGGCTACGCACCATATTCCGCTGGCTTTCGGGCTGACCTTCCGTTTTTATTTCACTTCCCACTGGGCGGTAGAAGCGGGGCTGGTGTACACGTACCTCTCGTCGGAATACAAATATGGCAATGATTACCGGTTAAAACAACAATTACATTACTTAGGTTTGCCGGTCCATATCGTTTACCAGTTTATCGGGAGCAAACGGTTTTCCGTATATGTATCGGGCGGCGGCATGCCGGAAAAAGGCGTCAGCGCTAATTATACCACCGTGACTTCCTTTTCTGCAACAGACAGCCGTGAAAACATCGCAGGATGGCAATGGTCGCTGAACGGGCAAATAGGCGGTGGTTACCATTTTTCCAAACATTTCAGCCTGTATGCCGAACCCGGCGTCCGCTATTTTTTCCCGGACGCCCGCCAGCCCGAAAGCGTACGCACGGAGCGTCCGTTCAATTTTAGCATGGGTTTCGGCATACGGGCTAATTTCTAATTTTTACGACACAGATGCAGCGTTTCGGACGCATTTTGCATCTTATAAGAAAACATCTAAAAATTTACATATATGTATGCAAAAAAACGCATAGTCAAAATTTTTGACTATATTATCATCGCCACAGCGGCTGCCCTGTTCGCCGCAATGGTTTTGAGCAGTTGTAACGACGAAACTCAAAACACCATCACTTATACGGTCAATGAACCGGTGTACATGTCTTTTTCCGAATTCCGTACCCCGTTGCCGGTAAAAGCGGCGCAGGAGGTAGTAAATCCGGGGAAAATATGCCTGTATGGCAATTATATTTTTATCAACGAAATTACCAAAGGTTTTCATATCGTTGATAACTCCAATCCTTCGTCGCCGCAGCAGGTGGCATTTATTGACTTGCCGGGCAATATTGATATTGCCATAAAAGACAACCTGCTTTTTGCCGACAGTTTCATTGATTTGGTTTGGTTCGACATCACCCAGCCCGCGCAGCCCAAAGCCGCCGGACGGCTGGAAGAGGTTTTCCCGAATGTGCTTCCGCCGGTCAATAACGAGTATCCGGTGAAAGAAATTGATAACAGCAAAGGCGTAGTGGTCGGTTGGGAAGTAAAAACCATTACCGAAAAAGAACCCGCCCGTTATTATCCTTATCCGTGGGGTTGCCCGACTTGTTTATATAACGGGTTCGAAGCTTATTCCGATGGGAGCAAAGCAGGCGGCGTATCGGGCGTAACCGCCATAACCGGCTCTACGGCGCGTTTTGCCGCGTACGGCGACTACCTGTATGTCGTTACCAGTTCCATGCTGAAAGTATTTGCACTTTCCGGCAATACCGTAACAAAAGGCAACGAGCAATACCTTAACTGGAATACCGAAACGATTTTTGCCTGCGACCGGAAACTTTTTTTGGGAACGACTACCGGTTTGTTGATTTATGATATTACAAATCCTGCCGCGCCGGCGCGCCTGTCGTCATTAAGCCATGTGATGGGCTGCGACCCGGTGGTGGTGCAGGGGGATTATGCGTATGTTACCATTCGCGGCGGAAATGCCTGCGGGCAGGAACAGAGCCTGCTTGACGTGGTAGATATTTCCAACCCTTCTAATCCTTACGTTAAAACTTGGCTGAGCATGCAAAGCCCTTACGGGTTGGGTATCGACGGCGACATGCTGTTTGTTTGCGATAACGGGTTAAAAGTGTTTGACGCCTCCGACCCGTTGCAAATCGGGGCAAGGCAGGTAAAACATTTTACCGGCATCAGCGGCGTGGACGTTATTCCCTATAACAACATCTTAATACTTATCGGCAACGACGGCTTGTACCAGTACGATTATTCCGATATCCGGGATATAAAACAAATTAGCGTATTAAAAGTAACAAAAAATTAAATCAACCTCCCATGAAACATTTCCTTTTCCTTTTTATATTTTCCTTCATCGCCGTTTCCGGCAGGACGCAAGGCAACGAAGAGCAACCTGAAAAATCGTCTGCAGGTTATTACAATTTAACGCAACTCTCGTTTATTATTGGGGAAACCGACGAACAGTCCCTCGCTTCCAATCTTGTTTCATCGGTAACGACCATTAACGGTTACCGCATCAACGAACACGTGGCTATCGGGGCAGGCGTGGGCATCACGGCTTTCAAGTATATTGCCTTCCCCGTTTTCGCCGATATACGGTATCATATTTTCAAGGGTAATTTTACGCCGCTCATTGCTTTTAAGGGCGGCTACGCTTTTGCCGGCAACAGTAAAAATATTTTCCCATCCAATTATTATTACGAAGCAACGTATAAAAACACCGGCGGTTGGATGTGCCATCCCGAAATTGGCTTCAAGACGGCGATGAACCCATCCTGTGATTTTGTATTTACGCTCGGTTACTATTACCAGGAACTGAAAAGCGAAATCACGGAAAGCGCACAATATCGCGGCTATCCGTTACTGCATACGGTTTCCGCCAATATCCACCGCGTGTCTTTTACAATAGGGTTTTTATTTAAGTAACTCGGGAT
>JAIRLT010000170.1 GCA_031259225.1 Prevotellaceae bacterium | reverse complement strand
CACAGGCAGTGAACAGGGCGGTACACAGGCAGTGAATAGGGCGGTACACAGGCAGTGAACAGGGCGGTACACAGGCAGTGAACAGCCCGCTTACGGCGTGGGCGAGGGAGCGACCAGCCGGAGGAGCAACTCATACAGGAGGATGCGGGGATTTCTCCCCGTGCACTTTACCGCCAGCTTTTCACGAAGAGGAAGAGGAGTAAGGCGTAAATTTCCAAGCGACCGAGTAACATTTCAAAGGTTAAAACCAGCTTGCCGAGCGCATGGATGCCGTCATAATTCCCGGATGACCCTGCTTCCCCGAAGCCGGGTCCCACATTGCCCATACAAGCCGCCGAAGCCGAAAAACCCGTGGACAAATCAACGCCCAAAAGCGACAGCGCTATCGTGCCAAGAAAGACTACTATTATATAGGTGATGACGAATTGCAATACGGCATATACTGTGTCGTTGTCGAGCGTATTGCCCCCGACGCGGGTCGGCACTACGGCGTTCGGGTGTTGCTGTTTGCGGATATACCCGCGGATAGACCAAAAGAGGATTTGTATCCGGTCGGCTTTGATACCGCCGGAAGTAGAGCCTGCACAGGCGCACTGGAACGTGAAATAAAACAGCAGCAATATCGAAAATGCGGGCCACAGCGTAGTGTCGGCGGTGGCGAACCCGCTGGTGGTGCCGATGGATAGTACTTGAAAACCCCCGTAGCGGAAAGCGTCAAAGAGATTGTCATAGGTGCGGGAGAAGTATAAATTGAGGGATACCAAAACGACGCCCACAAACATCGTCGTCAAATAAAAACGTACGGCGGGCGATTTCCACAATGGACGGGCATTGCCGGTAAATGCCATGAACAGTAACCCGAAGTGCATCCCGGAAATAATCATAAAGACGGCTAAAATGAGTTCTATCCATCCGTTGTGAAAGGCGAAAATACTGGCGTCGCGCGTGCTGAAGCCGCCGGTAGCAATGGTACTGAAAGCATGGTTCACGGCGTCGAACCAATCCATGCCGGCAATCATTAACAGACCGCACAGCAATACCGTCAATCCAATAAACATAATACAGATGACGCGCGCCGTCTGCTGCACACGGAATTTGAAATTGCCTTTGGAGAGGGTGGATATTTCTACTTTTGCCAGTCGTATTTTCAGGTTATGCATGGTGGGCAATACCAGTACCAGCATCACCACGACCCCCAAACCGCCAATCCAGTGCGTAGCCGAACGCCAGAAAAGCAGTCCTTCCGGCAACTGTTCGATATGGTTCAACACGGTGGCGCCGGTGGTGGTATATCCCGACACGCTTTCAAACCATGCGTTGATGAAAGTAAATTCGCCTCCCCAGAACAAATAGGGCAGCATGCCGAAAGTGCAGCTCATAATCCATGAAAATGCCAGGATACTTATGCCTTCTTTGGCAGTAAGGTCTTCTACCGGTTTCACAAAGGGCAAGGGGATCCCGCCGGCAATGGCGGTAATGGCGGCGCTCGTAATCAATACCCAAAATCCTTCGCCTCCCTGCAACAGGGAAACAGCCGCCGCCGCCAGCATAAAGGCAGCATTCAACAACAGCACGAAGCCGGTGTAACGTACAATAACAGGAAATCGCATTATTTAACAATGGTTACCACCATCCGGCGGTTTTTCCGGCGACCTTCTTCCGTGTTGTTGGAAGCTATCGGTTCCGTGTCGCCCTTGCCGACAGTGGTTATCCGGTCGGCGCTGATACCTTTTTGTATTAAATAATTTTTCCCGGCAATGGCGCGGTTTTCCGAAAGTTCTTTTTTGGCGGAAAAGCCGGTATTATCGGTGTGCCCGGTAATGACTACATACCAATCGGGATGACCTTTCAACAGGGTGCTTAACCGGTCTAATGATGGAGCAGGCGGCGTGAATGTAGCCTTGCCGGTTTCAAAATTGACGTCATTGAAAGCATTGTTTACTATTTTCTGTTCTTCGGGGGTCAGGGGAATTTGCTTTTTTGAAGTTGTTTCCGTTGTTTCGTACGCATATCCTTCGGGGCAACCGAAGTTCCATGCCACGCCGCGCAATTCAGGGCATTTGTCATCTTTATCCGGCACGCCGTCGCCGTCCGTATCGGGACAACCGCGCATTTCGACTGCTCCTGCATCCATTGGGCAATCATCCAGCTTGTCGATAATCCCGTCTTCGTCCGTATCGGGGCAGCCGTTGTATTCGGGCAATCCCGGTTCATCCGGGCAGTTATCTTCCGCATCGGTGATACCGTCGTTGTCGCGGTCGGGGCAACCGCTCAAACTCAATAACCCCGCCTCATACGGGCAGAGGTCAATATCATCGGGAATGCCGTCGCCGTCCGTATCGGGACATCCCTGCGTGCCCCATGCGCCCCGCCGGTCAGCGCATAAATCAAACGGGTCGGATACGCCATCCCTGTCGCCGTCTTTCTTAACGGTTTTCAGGAAGGGGATTTTCACCATTACCGATATATCCGACGCCTTGGTAGTATTGGAAGCCAAATTTGTGAACAGCGTCTGCGAACCTACCCAAAGCGGTCCCAGCCGCAGCATCATGCCTACATTTACATTGTTGTATTGGTCTATCTGTACCGGAACGCCCACGCCAAACCATGTGCTTTCATAGCGTGGCGTCAAAGTATAAGCATTGCGGTAAAACGCGCTTCCCGCGCCGCGTGAAAAGCCAACCAAAGCATGGAAATTCACATAAAGTCCATTTCCTGCATTCCAGTCAATGGCGGCATTCAAAGCCATCGGCAATTTCACCGCGTAGTCCGGGGTAGCCGTGGTAGCCGATGCGGCAACGCCCGCCAGCGCCCGTTCGTGCATGTTATCCATTGTCAGGTCGTGAATATCCACGTTGCCGGAGGCGTTCATAAAAGTATAATTACTGTTTGCCGCAGGATATTTCACGTTTGTACCCATATCCGACAAGGCTACCGATATTTTGAACAGATATTTATCCGGCAGAGGTTTGATTAATCCGTGTTCGCCGTCCATGTCATATTCGTGGTTTTCTATGTCGGGACGGTATTCATAGATCAGCCCGACGTCTGCGCCAAACCCAAAGGCATTGCCCATCCTGAAATCCAGATAACGGGGGTTGTTTTCCGAGCGTCCTATTTGCCCGCCGGCATTATTCAGTTTAAAACCGGTGTTGTTATCATAAACTGCCGTGCCGCCTGTAAAATTCATGTATGACGACGAGCCGCCGGCAGTCAATTTCAAGGATACGCCTACCGACACCGAGTGTACGGCATTCTTTGGCGTAACCATCATGGCATACGAAGCGAACAATTCGGAAAGCGCATGGTATTGCGCATATAAATCAGCCAGCGGAATAGTGGCGGAAGACCTGTTGCGGTAAATAGCGTCCAATAATTCTGCCGAGGCATTGCCGATACTTCCGAAAGCGCGCGTGCGGAAACCAACGCTAACCGACTGGCGGGAGGTTATTCCTATCATGGCATACAACAAATCAAGCTGCATGTAAGACGTAAGGTTATTTTTTTCCTGCATGGAATAGGTATACTTATCCGGGTCAAAAGAAAACAGGTTGCCTGCATAATTGCCGGCGATACCTAAATAAAATCCGGCAGGCATAATATCTATAGTGTAACGGCTATCTACAATAGACGCCGGTTGTATGCCCAGCCCCGATACGCCGCTGTAAGGGCTGGTAGCAAAAGAGCCATACTGTGCAAAAACCGTTGTACCTGTTAGGGACAAACAAGCTATAAGGAGTAAATATTGTATTTTTTTCATATTATCCAATGTCTTCTGTAAACATCTAATGAACGGCAAATATACAATTTTTTTTGTACATTTGTGCACATTCTCAAAAATAAAGGTTATAAAATTATGAACTGTAAACTAAATACGCATTTTTTCACTTGCCGCCGGTCTCTTTTGCTGCTTTTGTTATGGGGCGTTGCGGTTTCTTGCGAGCAGGTGGATAGCCTCAGCAATGCCGCGGAGGTCACCGCTGTGTCCATTGAGCACTATGAGCCGTCATCCGTCCGGCTGGGAATGCCTGCCAAAGTGGACGATCATACGGTAGCTATTCCCGTGCTGTATGGAAAGTATGATTTCCCGTTGCGCCTCCGGCTTTCTATCAGCGTTTCCGAAGAGGTGGTGAAAATATTGTCACGGCAAGGCGGCGTGTTCAATTCCGGCGAGGTGGTTTTTGAGACGCTTGACGACGTGGTGGAATTTGACGTGGTCGCCGCCAGCGGTAAAGTCAAGCGCTGGCGATTGCACCTGTTGGAAAATATCCTCAATGAACAAACGCAAATCCGGCAGTTCGATATTACCGGATATACGCCTGCCGAAGCGGTCATAAGCGTTTATGCAAATATTAAACATAGCGAAAATGAAATAGAAATTTTGACGCTGTCGCCTGTTTTCCCGCTATCCATCACGCCTGTCATTACCCTGGCGGGGCAGAATGCCCAGATTACCGGCTATGCTCCGGGCGAGCCCCTGACTTTCGCGGCTATTGACGCTACTGTGGCATTGCAAGTGAAAGCCGAAAGCGGCAAAACGCAAACATGGATGGTGAAATTAGTGCAGTGCCGGGATGTCGCCGCAGAACCGGAACTGAGTATCCCGACAAAAAACCGGTTAGCCCCCGCCGGCGCCCTGTCGTTTGACATATCGCAAGGCTCGGTGCGGGAGGTAGCGCAGGATTTTTCTGCCGGCATTATTACGTTGCAAACGGAGGGAACGGTTTTCCCTGTTACCGTAAAAGCGCATTTGCCCCTGCATCCTGCCGCCCGGTTAGTCGCTTGCCCTGCCGACACGACCTTTATCTTTACGCAATCCGGTGTGGCGGACGACTTCTATATCGTCGATACGATTTCTACTTATTATAAAAGGTGGACGCTGCACCTCGCGCCCTATCG
This sequence comes from Prevotellaceae bacterium, assembly GCA_031259225.1. GTDB lineage: Bacteria > Bacteroidota > Bacteroidia > Bacteroidales > UBA932 > JAIRKX01. The sequence goes on along the minus strand of JAIRLT010000170.1, from coordinate 5,413 downwards.
CCACCACGAGGCAGACATTAAAACGTTTGCGCTTTCCGACGTGCCGGCGCCCGTCACTATGGATGCGCCGGTCATCAACGAAAAGAACGCTACCGTAACACTGAAAATTACCGCCGGCGCAACGCATTTCCCTTTCACTGCCGGCGTGACTACTACCCTTTCGGAGGGCGCACGGGTAAAGGGCAGTTCCGCGACGTTTACGCAGGTCTTTACCCGGCTGGATAGCGTATACGCACTGACGGTGATAGCGGAAAACGGCTACGAACGGGTATGGAATATCCGCTTTTTGAATGCCGACCCAACAGTTGCCAAACGCACCGGCAGCGATGTTACGGCATTTAGGGTACTCAGCTACTCGTCGCAGCAAAACCCGGTTACCGGCAGCCGGGTAGAGATAGACCCGGTAGCCGGGATAGACGCCGCCATGAAAAACATCACGCTAAAAATTACCAACTGGAAAAGATATTTCCCGCTGAAACTGAAAGCAGCCCTGTCCTTGTCGGGCGGCGCGGCAAGCTCGTTAGACGCTGTCGAAGAACTCGAATTTATCACGCCGGACGCTACACAGCCGTTTACCGTAACCGCTGAGGACGGCAGCAGCACACAATGGACAATCCGTTTAATGGACAGGGAGCCGGCGAAAAGCGCCCTTGCCGCCTTAACGGATTTCAGCGTGGGCAGCCGCCTCTCGGCAAACAGCCGGATAGATAAAATCTACATCGAACCGGGCAAACAGCAAGTGGTTATCCTGCTTTCACAGGCGCAGTTTCCTTTGCGGATTACGCCGGTGATAGCCGTTTCGCCGAAGGCGCATTTATTGGACATCAACAGCGGCGAAGAAATCGTGTTCGGCAGCTTCGGCGACAGCAAAAATATCCGCCTGATGCCCGAAGACGAGAGCCGCACCGTTACCTACAAAGTCATCCTGCTGAACGCGCCGCAACTGCCCAACGGCGCACTGGAAGAATGGCTCGACGCGGAAAATGCCGCAGGATGGGCAAACCCCAACGCCACCGGCGTTATCACCATGCGCCGGCTGACGCCCGGCTATGCCAACACCGGCGCGGCTGCCAAACTCACCACATCTACCGCCACGATACTCGGCTCTATCAAGGTAACCGCTTCCGGCTCCATGTTTCTGGGGCGGTTTGACTACCGGATAATGTACGCCTCCAAACCGAAATTGATGACCTATTTCGCTATTCCATGGACTGCCCGACCGGTGGCGCTGGAAGCCGACTATACGTACCAGCCCGGCGCGCAGTTGGTCAATTCCAACCATGACCCCGTTGCCGGCACGGACGAAGGCGCGGCAACCATAGAACTGCTGCACTGGACGGGAAGCGGCGAAATAAAATACCATACCATTGCACCGGAAGATACTTACGGGCATTCCGGCAATGAGGCAGAAACGCCCGGCATCACCGTCGTGGCGCGCGCCAAGCAGGAGCACCTGGCGCCCACTGCCGGCTGGCAAAAACTGCGGCTGAACCTCGTTACGCTGGACGCCGCAAAAACGCCCAATTATATACATATTACTTTTGCCTCCAGCACAAGGGGCGATAAGCAAATCGGCGCCGACGGAAGCACGCTGGCGCTGGATAATATACGGCTGGTTTATTATGAACCCGAAGAAGGAAGCACAGAACGGAATTAAGAATTGGCGGACGCCGGAACAATTTACGGATTTACGGATTTACGGATTTACAGATTTAGGCTGACGCACCGGTCAATTAGAAATTAGAAATCAGAAATTAGAAATCATGAAAAAGATACTTATTATAATGGGTTGCGTAGCGGGCTGGATGGCGGGCTATGCACAGGGGATTGACAGTACAGCCGAGCCGGTGAGCCGGATAGCCGGCAGCAGTATTTTCGGCGACTATACGCTATCGCTGGGCGTGCAAATCGGCACCGACATTGGCGGGGCGGTACCTTACCCGCTGCGCTACGTGCCAAGCCCCGTCAATGCTTACCCGCATGTGAACGCTTCGCTGGGCGCAAAATGCGGTTTCCCGCTCTACGGGCGTTTTTCGCTCGGGTTGGAATGTACCTACAAGCGCGTGGCAATGGACGCCGACGCAAGGGTGGAAAACCAAAAGTTCGACGACGGCGATATCCTCCAGTATTTCTCCGGCACAGCCGAAATGCACATGTCGTTTACGATGATTGAGGCGCCGCTGTACATCAAGTACCGCTTCAACCGCAGCCACAAGGCGCTGCTTGGGGGATACTATGCTTATGTATTATCGCCAAAGTTCGAGACCATCGCCAAGCAAGGCTACATAGGCGACGAACCCGACCTCGTGGGGTCGCCCGTAACGCCGGACGCCCCGGAACGCATGAATTTCTCGTCGTCGCTCGGACGGTGGGACGCCGGAATGATAGTCGGCTATGAATTACAAATCTTCTCCCGTCTTCAGGCAGGGTTGCGTTTTTTAGTGGGATTTAAAGATGTTTTCAAGCGCGGCAACCGCTATTTCGATTACAAAATGCTTCCCATGCGCGGCGCCATTGTGATTAGCTACAATATTTTTAACTTCAAGTTGAAGGACACGGTACGCGGCACAATTATGAGTTATGAGTTATGAGTTATGAATTGGCTGGCGCACCAGTCATTCTCCACTCTCCATTCTCCATTCTCCACTAAAAACTTATAATTGCGCTGGCTCACCAGCCACTTTCAACTCAATAACGGCGACCTGTTTCGCGGCAATGGCTTGGGGGGCGGGTTGCCGACCGCCTACCGAGATGCGCACTGTGCCGCCGGGCTCCACTACCGCTTGATTGTTGGCGTCGCGCGCTGCTATTTGCGCCGGCGTGAGCGTAAATTCCACCTTGCGGCGTTCGCCGGCTTTCAGGTGTATCCTGCGAAATCCTTGCAGGGAGCGCACGGGCGTTTTCAGGTTGCTGCCGGGCAGCGACACGTAGAGTTGTACTACTTCGTCGCCGTCAATTTTGCCGGTATTGGTTACTTCGGCTGTTATTTTGATGTTTTCGCCGGCGCTGACGGTTTGCGGCACTTTTTTGATGGCATATTCAAAGGTGGAATAACTCAGCCCATAGCCAAACTCGTAGAGCGGCGTGCCGGTGAAATAGCGGTATGTTTTGCCCTGCATGTCGTAGTTGATAAATTCGGGAATATCGTCCGCGCTTTTGTAGAAAGTCAGCGGCAGCCGTCCGGCGGGGTTGTAATCGCCAAACAGGACGTCGGCAATAGCCGCGCCGCCCTGTTGCCCGGGATACCATGCTTCCACAATCGCCGGCAGGTTGGCAGCTTCGTCTTCGAGCGCGATGGCACTGCCGTTTAAGAGGACAAGCGCTATTGGTTTGCCCAGCGCCGCCAGTTCTTTAATCAATGCTTTTTGCGTCCTTGGCAGCCCGATGTCAATGCGGTCGCCGCCGGAAAAGCCTTCAATGATTACCGGCATTTCTTCCCCTTCCAGCGAAGGACTCAGTCCCAGGCAAAGGATAACCACATCGGACTGTTTGGCGATGTCTATTGCCTGTTGCAGCCTGTGGGGGTTGGGCGCCGACCAGAGGAGGCGCGCCATGGAATACTGCGTACTGTCCTGCGAATATTCCGCGCGGATACGGTAAGTCTTGCCGGCTTCGAGGGTAAGGAAATTATATGCTTTGCGGGGATTGTTCCACGTCCTGACGTTCAACAGCAGCGAGTCGTCCATGTAGAAAGAAAACTGTTGTTCTGCTTCGGCGCTGAGCAGGTAGGTGCCCGACGTTTCCGGCGCCAGCACGCCCGTCCATGTAATGGTGAAGCGTTCGTTGTCGATACCTTCCGCCGGCGCGGCTTCGCCCCAGATGAAGTTAATGTTACTGTCCGTCTGTTCTACGGTGCGCCCGGCGCTTTCCGTACCGCTGCCGGAGGCATATACCGCATGCAGCCCCTGTTGGGTTTTGGTAGCGTCGGTAAACAGGCAGTCCGCAGGTATGGGGGTAAAATAGGGCATGCCGGGCGCGAGTTCGCAGCCCTGGGCAAAGGTAACTTCGGCATCAGGCAGTTTTTCGCGGATACCCGCCAGCGGCGTTTTGTAATGGGTCGGATAACCGTTGTAGTTGGCAAGGAGCACATCAAAATCGTCGGCATTGGGACCTATTACCGCCACTTTTTACACGTCTTTCGACAGGGGCAGGAGCCCGTCGTTTTTCAGCAGCACAATGGATTTGCGCGCCGCGTCCAGCGACAAGGCTACATTTTCCGGGCTTTCCACCACGCTGTAGGGAATGTTGGTATACGGCACGTCTTTGGCTTCGTCGAACATGCCCAGTTTCATCATGGCGAGCAGGACGCGTTTCACCGGTACATCTAATTCCGCTTCGGTGATATTGCCTTTTTTCACGGCTTCTACTAAGTACGGATAAGTATTGCCGCAGTTCTGGTCGGTGCCGGCTTTGACCGCCATGGCGGCGGCTTCTTCCGGCGTGGCAACCACTTCGTGGTGTCCCTTTGCATAGAAGTCAAACACCGCCCAGCAGTCCGACACGATATAGCCTTTAAATCCCCATTCGTTGCGCAGCAGGTTCGAGAGATATTCGCTTCCGCAGCAGGGCAAGCCGTTCAGTCGCTGGTAGGCGCACATCACGGAATAGACGCCGGCTTCCTGCACCGCCCGCTGGAAGTGCGGCAAGTAGGTTTCCGCCATATCATAATCGTTAGGCAACACGTCGAACGAGTGCCGCAGCATTTCGGGACCGCTGTGTACGGCAAAGTGTTTGGCGGTAGCCACGAGTTTCAGGTATTTTGGGTTGTCGCCCTGCAATCCTTTAATAAAAGGTATAGCCAGTTCGGCGGTCAGGTAGGGGTCTTCGCCGTAGGTTTCCATGCCGCGTCCCCAGCGCGGGTCGCGGAAAATATTGATGTTCGGCGTCCAGTAGGTCAGCCCCATGTATTGCCCGAATTTACCGCGTGCGGCGTAATTGTGGTGCTTTGCGCGGGCTTCGTCGGAGATGGCGTTGGCAATGGCGAACATTTCTTCGCTATCCCACATGGCAGCCATCCCTATGGCTTGCGGGAATACGGTAGCGCGTCCCGAACGCGCCACCCCGTGCAGGCATTCATTCCAGAAATTATGCGCGGGAATACCCAGTCGCGGCACGCCCGGGCAATCGTACCGCAACATATCTACTTTTTCTTCCAGCGTCATTTGCGCCACCAGCGCATCCACGCGTTCGTCAAAATGGTCGCCCGTATCCGCGCAGGACAGGGGCAACAAGGTTATAACCGCTGCGGTCATAATACCTGTAAGAGATAAAATACTTTTCATGTTATTATTATTTTTAGTAAAGTTATAAATTTTCCTGTTTAAGCGGGAGTCCGCTCAGGTGCTAAGCGGGAGTCCGCTCAGGTAGCTAAGCGGGAGTCCGCTCAGGTGGCTAAGCGGGAGTCCGCTCAGGT
>JAIRLT010000133.1 GCA_031259225.1 Prevotellaceae bacterium | reverse complement strand
CATTTCGAGCGGAGCGCAGCGGAGTCGAGAAATCTGCTGCGTATTTAGTCCTCACCCCCCAGCCCCCTCTCCCGACGGAGAGGGGGTGGCTAACGCCCCTACAATGATGCCCCTGTGCCCCGTGCCCTGTGGTTCCCCCTTTGGGGGTTAGGGGGCTTCCGCTACGCAGCTCGTTCCTCGCCGCTCCGGTCGGAATGACGCGCGGCAGCGAACGGCAAGGCGCAAAATTAAAAATATTTGTCATGGCTTGGAATTTTTAAATTTTGGAATATTGAAATTTTTATTTACCTTTGTAAAAAAATCAACTTTGTAATAAGTACAATTTTAATATGAAAACATCCATCATTGACAGGTTACAAACGCACGGTATCAAGCCGTCGGTGCAGCGTATCGCCATTATGGAGTATTTAATGGGGCACTATACCCATCCCACAGCTGATACTATTTTCAACCATCTCTACCCGTCAATGCCGACGCTCTCGAAAACGACCGTTTACAATACTTTGAAACTCCTTGCGCAACAAGGCGCGATAAGCGAAATAACTATCGATGAAAAAAACGTACGCTATGACGCCGACATTTCTTCCCATGCCCATTTCCGCTGCAAACATTGCGGGAGCATGTTCGACTTGCCGGTAAAACGGCTCCCGTCTGTCGCCACCGGGAAAATCGACGGCTTTGTGATTACCGATATCCAACTTTATTATAAAGGCTATTGTAAAAAATGTAAAACCAAAGCCCCAGGGCTTTGTTAAATCAATTATAAACTTTTAAATCTTTTAAACACCATGAAGAAAAAATGGATTTGTACCGTGTGCGGTTATGTACACGAAGGGGACGAAGCTCCCGAACGTTGCCCGCAATGCAAGCAACCGAAAGAAAAATTTAAAGAATTAGTCGCTACCGAAGGCGCACTAAGATTTGCCGACGAGCATGTGATTGGCGTTGCCAAAGGCGTTGATGCTACTGTGCTCGACGGGTTGAAGGCGCACTTCCTCGGAGAAGCGAGCGAAGTCGGCATGTACCTTGCGATGAGCCGGCAGGCAGACCGTGAAGGCTACCCCGAAATCGCCGAAGCTTTCAAACGCTATGCGTGGGAAGAAGCGGAACACGCTGCGAAGTTCGCCGAACTGCTCGGTGAAATCGTATGGGATACGAAAACCAACCTCCAAAAACGGATGGAAGCCGAAGCCGGCGCATGCGAAGACAAAAAACGCATCGCCACACTTGCCAAACAACTGAATTTGGACGCTATCCACGACACCGTGCACGAAATGTGCAAGGACGAAGCGCGTCACGGCAAAGGTTTTGAAGGCTTGTACAACCGGTATTTCAAAAATGTGAAGCGTGAAGCGTAGAGCGTGAAGCAAACGACCACGTGTGTATTGCAACAAAAGGGCTGTCCCGGAAGGACTGCCCTTTTTAGTTGAAAGTTGAAAGTTGAAAGTTGAAAATGGTGACAAGCGCACGAGTGCGATAGCCATTTTCAACTTTCAACTTTCAATTTTCAACTAATGCGCTCTTTGCGGCAAATGCGCTGCACGGCAAATTTACCGGTAGCCGCAGCCATTGGTAAACCACCGGTAGGCGCAACCCATTGTCCTGCGAGGTAAAGGTTTTTTATTCCTTTGATGCGTCCGCAGTGAAATTCTTGCCGGACACGCGCCCCCGGAAGAAATGACATGTATGCGCCTTTGTAAGTATGGCAATAGCGGTGGAAAGTGAGCGGCGTCGCAATGTCTATCATTTCCAAACGGTCTTCCAATGGAGGGAATACCGTCGAAAGGTGGCGGATGACCCATGCGCCCAAGCGTTCTTTTTCGCGCCGGTAGGCTTCATCAGAGCGTTCTTTCAAGGCTTTCCAGTAGTCGAAGTGGGTGTCGCGCAGGAGTACCGTAATCAACGAGCGCCCGCCGGTGGTGAAAGCCGGGTCGTGGTTATAGGTTTTCACATTTAGTTGGGTGATGTTCGTTCCATTGAGGACAAAGGGTTGCGGCGGTTCGATGCAGAGGTGGTGCGGGTAGCCGGAGAGGTCGGCATGGACGCCCAGGGCAATGTGGGTAACTGCCGAAATAATGTATTTGTCGGGATGGTTAAAGCGTTTTTCAAAATAGGCGCTTTTGTAGCGTCCGCCGAGTAAGCGGTAGAGCAGGGTGTGGGCGTCAATGGCGGGCAGGATGTAGTCGGCGGGGATTTCGGCAGGGTCGCCTGCGCGTTTGATGCCGGTGGCAACGCCGTTTTTAATGATTATTTCATTGACTTCGCTGTTCAGGTGCAGTATGCCGCCCAATGCTTCGAAGCGTTGCCGGATGCGTCCGGCAAATGCCTGTGAGCCGCCCTGCACCCAGCCGCCGTCGCCGGAGGTGCGTGTGCCTAATGAGAAAAACAGGGCATACGAAGGCATGTCGGGGTGTATGGTACATGACAGGAGGCGGCGTATAACCGGCGATTTGAATTGCGCTATAAATTCGCCTACCGAGAGGCGGCTTGTTTTTCGGTCGGGCATGCCGGCTTTCAGCATGTGGAAGCCCAGTTTAGCCAGTTCCCAGAGGTCGGGACGGTCAAAGGGTTTTTTTACGGGGACTTTGATGTGTTGTTTCTGGCGTATGTATTTGATGAGTTTTTTTATGACCGGCGCGTCTTCCGGCGAAAGCTGCATGAAAGTTTCCTGCATCCGGTCGATTTGCGCATGGAGGTGGTACAGGTTGCCTTCGTGGATGGTGGAAACGATTTCTTCGGGCAGGTAGACTTCCGTGTTGTCCGTCAAAGCGCCGGTGGTCGTCCAAATATCGTGCAGGGAGCTGTTTTCCCGGGAACCGGTAACCCATTCGATACATCCGTCGATGTGGTATTGACCGCGCGTCCAGCCGGTACAGTTGCCGCCCGCCTGCCGGTGCGCTTCGTAAATTTCCGCGTCGAAGCCGGCGAGGCGGGCGTAAATACCGGCTGTCAATCCCGATATGCCGGCGCCGATGATAATGATTTTTTTTCCCAAAACGGTTTTTTTTTAGTTATGAGTTATGAGGAATGAGTTATGAATTGGCTGGCGCTTCGAGAATGGAGAATGGAGAGTGGAGAGTGGAGTGTGGAGAATTAGGCTGACGCGCCAGCAACTCATAATTCATAATTCTACTGGATTGCTTCGCTTCGCTCGCAATGACGTGGCGCCAGCAACTCATAATTCATAACTCATAACTCATAACTCATAATTCGCTACGTATAAAGTCCTCCGTTGATGGATATGACCTGCCCGGTAATGTACGCCGCCTGTTCGGAGGCTAAAAAACCGACCAGCGCCGCTACTTCTTCCGGCATACCGAAACGTCCCACCGGAATTAGTGTTTTCAGTGCATTTTCGTCCAAATCTTTGGTCATGTCCGTAGCGATATAGCCCGGTGCGACGGCATTCACGGTTACTTTCCGTGCGCCGACTTCCTGCGCGAGGGCTTTTGTTGCGCCGATGACCGCCGCTTTGGCAGCCGAATAATTGGTTTGCCCGGGCAATCCTTTTAGTCCCGATACGGAAACCATGTTGATAATTCTTCCGGAACGTTTGCTCAGCATATCTTTCAGCAGTCTGCGGGTAATGTAGAAAAAACCGCTCAGGCTGGCGCCCAGCACCTCTTCCCATTGTGTGTCCTGCATAAAGACCATCATGGCGTCCTGCCGGATGCCGGCATTATTGACCAGCACGGCAATATAATCATCGGGATGGTTATCCGCCCAGCCGCTCAAAGCCTTGTCCACCGCTTCTTTCGAGGCGACGTCGAAAGGCAGCAGTTCGGCTTTCCCGCCTTTTTCTTCTACCAGTTGCCGGGTGGCTAACGCCGCCTCGTGGTTCGATGAATAGTTAATAATTACGGGATAGCCCATCCCTGCCAATTGCAGGCATACCGCGCGTCCGATACCCCTGCTGCCTCCTGTTACTAATGCGTATTTCATATTTTTTTAATGTAAAAAGCCCCCCAGCCCCCGAGTAAGGAAGCCCCCCAGCCCCCGAAGGGGGAGTAAGGAAGTTTAATATTATTGTAATTTTTGTTCATTGTTCGTTGTTAATGATTAGCTGCCGCGCCAGCTTAATTCTTAATTCTTAATTCTTAATTAGCTGCTGCGCCAGCTTAAATCTGTAAATCTGTAAATCCATAAATCTGTAAATTCCCGTTCCCCCTTCGGGGGTTAGGGGGCTTATTTATTTAGTTCGTAGAGTGTGTAGCTGCCGTCGGGTTCGATGGTTTGTATCGAGACCAGCGCAGAGCCGGCGGCGGCATAGCGCACGATAACCCGGCTGATGCCGCTCTTGTTTAATTTCCCGTTGATGTCTGCCACAATCACGTCGTCTTTTCCCTGCTTGGCGCAGGTGATTTTTTCCGCATCCATGAGTTCCATGTCGCCTTGCAGGCAGGCAGAGAGAATAGCCCGCATCCCTTCCATCCGGGCGTTTTTGGGTGATATTTTCTTTTCTTTTCCTGCGGTTATAAGCGTAAATTGGCTGCCGTTTATTTCCAGCAGGTCGCCTTCGGGTTGGGTATATTTCATGGTCAAGTGTTCCGGTTTGTTGTAATAAAACATGCCGGTGGATACGGTATTCTCGCCTAACATCGAAAGATGCCGCGTCTGCTTGAATGTGCCGGTGATGGATGTGTATGCTTTGTTCGCCTCTTTGATTTTTTGCAGCGTCCGGTGGTCGGCGTCGCTGATGGTCTGCGCGCTTGCCGCAATACAAGCGATGGTAACGGATAATAAAGTAAAAAGTTTTTTCATTTTAATGTGCTAATGTGACTAATTGTTTAATGTGATTAATTGGCTTCTTCAGCCGCGTCGTTTTCTTCTTCAGCCGCGTCGTTTTCTTCTTCAGTCGCGTCGTTTTCTTCTTCAGTCGCGTCGTTTTCTTCTTCAGTCGCGTCGTTTTCTTCTTCAATCGCGTCGTTTTCTTCTTCAGTCGCGTCGTTGTCTTCTTCAATCGCGTCGTTGTCTTCTTCAGCCGCGTCGTTTTCTTCTTCAGCCGCGTCGTTTTCTTCTTCAGCCGCGTCGTTTTCTTCTTCAGTCGCGTCGTTTTCTTCTTCAGTCGCGTCGTTTTCTTCATCTGTCTTCAATTCATTTAAATTTTCCGGACACGGGTACAAAAATAAGAAATAATTGTTAATTATTAATGGTTAATGGTTATTTGTTTAACTGTTTATTTGTTTAACTGTTTAGTTGTTTAATTGTTCATTAGTTTTGGATTGCTTCGCTTCGCTCGCAATGACGGTGCGATGGGCGTCATTCCGAGCGAAGCGGAGCGGAGTCGAGGAATCTGCTGCGTGCTGCGCGTGCTGCTTTGTACCGTCCTGCGTTCTGTGGCAGATTCCTCCGCTGCGCGGCTCGTTCCTCGCCGCTCCGGTCGGAATGACGGCGTTGTTAATGGTTAGTGCTGGCGCGCCAGCCAATTCTCCACTCTCCATTCTCCACTCTCCATTCTCGAAGCGCCAGCCTAATTCATAACTCATAATTCATAACTCATAATTCATAATTGCCGCAGCAGGTTTTCCATGCCGACTATTCTTGCACAGGTGAAAAAGGAGGTCATGGAAACGCCCAAGATCCCATGCAGGTTCAGGTTTTGCCCCGTTAATAATAAATTGGATACCGGCGTTTGCGGGGGCAAGAGGGTAAGCATCGTATTGGCATAATCTTTTTGTATGCCGTATGCCGAGCCGTTTCGCGTTCCCGTATAGTCCCGGTAGGTCAGGGGAGTGCTGGTGTAGATTTTTTCAATAGCCTGTTTCAGTCCGGGAATTCTTTCCGCTGCCAGGGCGATACATTCTTCCGCTTTTTGTTCTTTCAGGCGATAGTACTCCTCGCTCCTGTTGCCGACGGCAGTATCGCTCCATGCCGCTACTTCTTCCCAGTGCATCGGCGTAAGGAGGTCAATGTTGGCGGTGCAAGTCCTGCCGGCGCGCGGCGGTTGGAAGTTTACCAATACCGCAGTTGTTTTTGCCCGCGGGTGGTAATGGCAGTAATTCCAGACATTCGGCTGCCGGTACAGGTAAATCGTCCTGTTGAGGTAGGGAATGGTGTTTTCTTTCAGTTGTAAATGGACGGTGAACATGCCATAGGTATCGGGTAACCGGTTAATGCGGTTCCGGTAAGTCTCGCGGAAGAACGCCTGCCCGTCGAGCAGCGAGAGCGTCAGCGCCGGGTGCGCCCCGGAAATGACGTAGCGGCTGTCCAGGTGTTCTTCCCCGTTGCATTCCACAGTGTCGATGCGGTTGCCTTTTGTGATTAGGCGTGTAACCTTTGCTTTGGTGCGTACAGTCCCGCCCATGCGCCGGATGCCGTCGGCGAGTTTTTCCGCTATCAGCGAGCCGCCGCCGTGCAACCGCCATGCGCTTTGGATAAAGGAACTGTTGATTTGTGCAAATACATATAAGGGGAGTTTTCCGGCGCACAGTTCCATCGTCAGGGATGCACCCGAGAGTACCTGCTGCAACAGCGGGTCGTCAATGGTTTCCTTTAAAAACAGCCAGGCGGAACGCCCAAGCAGGGATTGGGCGGAGAGCGCATGGTTGCTGCCGGGCAGGAAACTGTCCGCCGTATTATCGCCTACCTGTTTCAGGAAGGCGGCATAGTTGGACAGTTGTTTCCGCCGGTGCGGGAAATCCTTGGCTAATGTTTCGGCGAAGCGTTGGTAGCCCGAAGCAAAGAGATAAGATTTATCATGGAAGGCTACTTCGGCAAACCCGTTCGCGTCTAACCGGCGCCACGGCAAATCCAGCAAATCAAAATAGCGGAAGAGTTTGTGCAGGAGTTGCCCTTCATCCAGTCCGCCGACGTAGTGGAACCCGGTGTCGAATACCGTGCCGCCACGCCGGAAAGTCTGTAAACAGCCGCCGATTTGCGGGTTTTGTTCCAATACGCACACGCTGTATCCTTGCCGCGAAAGGATATAGCCGCATTCCAGCCCGCCCAATCCGCTACCGATGATGAGGATGTCATATTTCATTTGAAGAATTTTTTGCCATATTTCACCAGCAGCGCGAACAGGAAAGGTTGCAGCGAATACGTAATCAAAATCGTTGCGCCCATGCCTATCAATGTGGATACGCCGATAGACGCAATTGCCGGGTGCACGGCAAACAGCAACGACGACACCACCACAATCAGGATAACTGCCGAGAAAAATATCGCCGTCTTGTGGTACGCCAACAGCGGTTCGCCCCTGCGGTGCTTCGCCAGCAGCCCGTCCATAATAAAAATACTGTAATCGACCCCGATGCCGAAAATAAAAGACGAAATGATAATATTGATTAAATTAAATTCCAGCCCGAAAATCGACATGCAACCCAGTACAATATACCAGCTCAATCCCATGGGCAGGAACGCCAGCAGGGCAAGGACGATATTCCTGAGTGAAACCAGCAGCACAATCAATACAAACAGCGACGAGATGGCAAGGGTGATGTTAAAATCGCCGTGTATAACCTTTACCATATCGCTGGTGTAGTACATCGGGTCAATCACCACAAAGTCCGGATGACCCGTAACCACACGGCTTCCCGCATCCATCAAGTGTTTCCTGTCCATCCGTACGGGAATAAAGACCAAGTAGCTGTCGCCGGTATATTCGATAATGTTATCCAGTATTTCCTGCGGTATCACCCCGGCGTCATAGAGCGATACCGGTTCGTACTTCGCGTCCAGCAAGGCAAAGAACGGGTCGAATGTACCCGGCAGGAATTTATAGCGGTTGCCTGCCTCGATGATTTTTTGCCGTGCAGCCGCCTTCTTTTCCGCCGTCCAATAGTTCTTCCATTGGGCGATGCGCCGTTGTTGTTCGGCGGCGGGAATAAATATCGACGACGGGGCGGCATACCCTTTGATTAAGCCGCCGGCAGCCAGCGTATCCAACCCGGCACGCAGCCGGATGCTTGCTTCCAGCGCCGCATCCAAGTCTTCCGACACGGCTGCAAAGTAAACCACCGACACGCTGTCGGCGGTCTTTGAAGCCA
>JAIRLT010000051.1 GCA_031259225.1 Prevotellaceae bacterium | reverse complement strand
CAGCCCGACAACCATCACCCCGGCAAGCGCCACCGGTAAGCCGATGGTCATTATTTTCCTCTTGAACGAAATACGGTAGAGCAACATCCATAGCAGTAATACAGGCAATATAATAAATCCGACACGTGCGCCGGTGAAAGCAAGGGTCGCCGTTTCGACGACGATAAGCGTGATGATTTCTGCGGTGGAAATAGCGTCGTATTTGCGTTTCAGGTAAAGCCCCACCGGGAGCGCCAGTAAATAAATGACACAAAGAAACGACGGTTGGTCATAATTTGTCCACGTATAAGCGAAAGGATAGCTTTTCGGGTACAACAGCCATTCTTTTATACTTACCGGAAGGTGGAAACTGTGCCAGGCAACGCTAAAAAGAGTGATTATACAAAACAGCCCCGTGAAGCGCACGAAAAACAGCAACACTGTTTTCAGCACGCGTTCATTCCACGGAAGGTACTGGAACAGCAGCGGGAAAAGAATAAACGGCAAGCCGGTATCTACCCAGCGCAACCCGTTTTGCGGATTATCACTGAACAACAGCCATACGACACGGACGACATACACAGCCAGCCAGCAATAAACAAGCGGATGCGGTCGCGATAACTTTTGTTTGCCGCGGCTCGTTCTATAAATTATCCAAGCTGCGCCGGAAGCCACCAAAAGAAAGGTCGCACAAACCACCGTCCTGTTGGAAAAATACAGGGATGCGCTATACAGGCAAAGTATTGCCGGTAATAAAAAATCCGTAGAAAAGAAAAGGGAACGTTTGTTATTCATCATAATTTCAAAATTGGTTCATAAAAAGTATTCCGCTCTGCGGGCTGGTAGCCGGCGGCGGTTATATAGTTTTCCAGCTCTTCGACCGTAAGGGTGGGATGCTGTTCATCGGCGCCCGCCATGCTGTATATTTTGGTAGAGTCGTCAATTGTGCCGTCGATATCGTCGGCGCCGAAGTGCAGGGCGCGTTGCATAACATCTTTTCCCAACATGGGCCAGTAGGCTTTGAGATGCGGGATATTGTCAAGCAGCAGGCGGCATACGGCAAAATTCCGTAACACCTCCGCCTCCGGGACTTCGCCGGCAACGCCCAAACAGTTATGCTGCGATTTATATTTTAACGGGATAAATGCGTCGAAACCGCCGGTTTTATCCTGCAATTCGCGCAACCGGAGCAGATGATCAACCCGGTGCGCCGGTGTTTCGATATGCCCGAAGAGCATGGTGGCATTGGTACGGATACCCAGCCGATGCGCTGTTTCATGTATATCCAGCCATGTTTGCGAACCGGTTTTGCCGGGGCAAATCTGCCGGCGGATGGTTTCGTCAAAAATCTCCGCACCGCCGCCGGGCATGGCTTCCAGCCCGTTTTCCTTTAACAGCAGCAAACTCTTTTCGTATGATAATCCCGCTTTCTGCGCCATATAATCTATTTCCACCGCCGTAAAAGCCTTAATCGTGGCTTGCGGCAATATTTGTTTCACGGCGTATAGCAAGGAAGCATAAAAATAAATATCCCGCGCCGGGTGCACGCCGCCTACGATATGGACTTCCGTCACCGGTTGCCCCACATACGACCGGCAAATTTCCCGGATTTCATCGATAGTATATTCCCAGCTTCCGGCTTCGCCCGCTTGCCGGCGATAGGAACAAAATACGCAATGATTGATGCAAATATTTGTAGGTTCGATATGGAAATTGCGGTTATAAAAAACCTTATTACCGTTTATTTGCCTGCGTTTGCGTGTGGCAAGGGACGACAACAGTTCCAAATCTTCACATGCGTAAAGCGCCTGTCCGCCGGCAGCCGGCAACCGTTCGCCCTGCAACGCTTTTTCCGCCGCCAGCCGCAAGCCGGGATCATTTATGGTACTTAAAGGAGTAATCACAGTATAAAAATTGCACAAAAGTAGTAAAAAAAAACGGCGTATTTTGGATTTACAGGTTTTCGGATTTACAGATTTACAGATTTAGGCTGGCGCGGCAGCCAATTAATCACATTAGCACATTAAACAATTAGTCACATTAGGAACCGGATTGCTTCACCCTTCGGGTTCGCAATGACGGTGCGACAATTTGAATGGCACCCCTGCTTTACCTCTTGCCTCATAATTTCATTAATTTTTCTTACCTTTGCAACAATTTTAAAGTATTTATAAAATTGCGACTGTTAATCATTCCCCTTATGCGTTGCGTATATGTTGTGTTGTTGTTGCTTGCGGCATATCCGGCTAACGCTCAAGTAACGGATATCAAGTTAAAAGATGGAAATATCTGCCGGGGCAACAGTATTGACCTTGGTACGCTAATCCTCGAACATCCGTCAAGTGTCCCCTATTCCCGGTGGAAAGAAGGAAATACATATCTAAATACGTCGGGATTTAGCTGTATGGTATCGCCTACCGCTAACACGACCTACACGTTGGAATACCGCCTGTCCGAAAACGGCAACATCCTTACCAAAGATGCACAGGTTACCGTTTGGCTGGAGCCTGATGTGACCGTCCCTGCCGACACAGCGGTTTGCAGGGGGAAAACGGTTACCTTGTATGCTGACTCCACGTATGCCACAGAGGTTATATGGCGTGACGGTTCAAAAACCTATAAAAACGGCACGGAAGTCCTTATCGAAAGTAAAACATATTTATTCGTAGCAACAGCCCGGAATGACTATTGCCCGGCGAATTCCTCCGCCACCTGGGTGGTGGAAGGGCATGCGCGTATCAGGGCTGCCGACGTGGGTTATGATAACCCCCAAACGCTCTGTGAAGGCGCGACCATTGACCTTAATTCGCTGTTGCGTTTTTCTGTAACAGACGATGAAAATACATCATATCCCGCCACCTTCCTTGAAGGAACGGCAACTTGGACAAGTGACGGGCAACCGGTTGCCGATGCGGCAAATTATAAAATACCGGCATGGGAATGGGTAGCAGCGACAGTGACGGCAAAAGTAGCCTATACTTCTATTTGCGACGGCATGCAAACCTATACGATACAGTCAAAGGTGGTACAATTTCCCATAACAGGCTACCTTACCACCGCAAGCGTTTCCTGCAACTACAGGGATTGCCCCGGCGACCCGGTAGATATACGGATTTTTTTAACTACCTATTGTAACGATACCATCAAAGATGTAAATATTACTTATGCCGGGAATAGTGTCGGTTTCTACTTGAATTATCCACCAACGCCTCGTGAACATATTTACCGGTGCAACCCTATACCCGATGGCGCACAATATACGGTATATATAAAGACCACTGCATTGGATACGACAATGTATGTGGCGCCAATACCGGTAGACCCGCCAAATGTAGTCAATTGGCCGGTTGATATCTGCAAGGGGGACAGCACCGATTTTTACATTACTACAGATTGCGATGAGATATCAATGATAGATTGGGCGGTAACCCCTGCCACTGTAAGTAAACCGGCGTTGCAACCCAACTACTTGTCGCATTCGTGGACTTACCGGGTGACGGCTACGGAAAATGCTACCTATACCGCAGAAATTAAGTACCGCCGGAAAGGCAAAACTACCAATGCCGATACAACGATATTCATACCGCTTCCATTGACTATCCGCCCTTCCGGGTTTTACATGCGAACTTCGCCGGACGAAATATGTAATGGCGACAGCGCTTTTGTTGTTATTACAAGCGACTGCGACAGCATTGTAGCCGTAGATGACTGGAATATCGCCACACCGGCTTATGTCGGACGGAGTAAAACGATGATGGCATATAAAACAACCGTAAGCCAGAATACGCCTATCCGGGCGCGGGTAACTTACTACGACCAATCAGCAGGTAAGGATAGCACCATGTATGTAACCGGTCAATTGAATGTGCGCAATTACCCGCCGGAAGTATCGCCCGCATCCTATAACCTTTGCCGTGGAAGTGAGGACATAGCCCGTATTGTAGCAGACGGCTGCGATACGATTGTGAAAGTCGTATGGAAAGATAAACAGAGCGGCGCAATCGTATCGCCGCAACCATCCCTAAATCCCAATTACCCGCCAACGCCAACCGAGTGGCAATACATTTTATCGCCCAACGATACCATTACCTATGTAGCGGAAATCGAATACATGCGCTCATCGGAAACAACAACACAAATGGTTCCCGTAGAAGTTTTCGTTAGCGTCCGCGAACGCCCGCATATCTTAAAAAGTAATACGGTTCCTGTTTGCGAAACGGCTGCAGAGGTTTATTTGAATAGATATATAGACAGCGCACTGGTAAATATAAATACCATACAGTGGCTCGGCTATCCGAATGCCATCGCTTCGAACTCGCCGTATGCGCCGGAAAAAACATACCAGGTACAAGG
>JAIRLT010000046.1 GCA_031259225.1 Prevotellaceae bacterium | reverse complement strand
GTTCACATGGGCGAAAAGCGTTTGCCCGGTCATCTTATCACTAAGGTAAGTGAGCCCGTTGGAACTGATGTCCAAGTAAGGCGAATCAATTTGCTGGATGTCGCCGGTGAATACTAATTTAGTGCCTTCGCCCACGCGGGTGATAATGGTTTTCACTTCGTGCGGCGTGAGGTTTTGCGCTTCGTCCACAATAAAGAAAATATTCGACAGGCTTCGCCCGCGGATATATGCCAGCGGGGAGATTTTTAATTTCTGTGTTTTCAGTAATTCTTCAATGCGCGTGTATTCCTTTTGCGACGAGCGAAAGCGGCTCTTTATAAATCCTAAATTGTCGAACAGCGGCAACATGTAAGGACCGATTTTTTCGTCCACATCGCCCGGCAGGAAGCCGATTTCCTGATTTTGCAAAGGAATTACCGGACGCGCCAAGAGTATTTGTTCAAAGCCGGCTTCCTGCGCCAATGCTGCTGCCAGCGCCAATAAAGTCTTCCCGGTGCCGGCAATGCCGGTGAGCGCCACCAATGGAATATCGGGACGCATCAGGGCGTCCATAGCAAATGTTTGTTCGGAGTTACGCGGATCAATGCCGTAGGTGCGTTGTTTATCCACACGCTTAATGCTGCCGTCCGCCTGGTCGTATATGCCCAATGCGAAAGAATTCGCGCCTTTCAGGATAAGGTATTCGTTGGCATAAGGCTTCAATCCCGGCGCTTCGCTGATGGGAAGTCCCTGTTCGCTTTGGTATATCCGGGCGATTTGTTCATCGGTGAACACATCAACGGTTTGCACTTGGCGGCTCAATACGCCGGGGTCAGCGACTTTATCCGTCAAGTAATCCTGCGCATCAATGCCCAGCGATTTTGCTTTCAGGCGTAAGTTAATATCTTTGGTTACCAATACCACCGTGCGACCGGGATAGGTTGTGCGCACATGCGCCGCCGCCGCCAAAATACGATGGTCGGGCGTGTCTTCATAAAATGATTTCGCCATGGCGTCGGTGAACCGCTGCCCCAAGACGATGTGCAATTTCCCCAAGCCCTTGCCAAGCGATACGCCGCCATTGAAGAGCTGGCTGCCGGCAAGTTTATCTAATTCGCGTGCAAATTCGCGCGCGTTGTAATTGATAGCCCCGTTACCTTTCTTGAATTTGTCCAATTCTTCCAATACCACAATCGGAAGGATAATGTCATTTTCCTGAAAGTTGTAGATGCTTTGGTAGTCGTGCAGGACTACATTTGTGTCAAGGACGAAAATTTTTGGTTGTTTTGCCATGATAGTTAAGAGTTATGGGTTAAGAGTTAAGAGCGCCGGCGTATTATTTCTGATTACGCTTGACACGTAAACTCGCCTTACGCATCCCGCTTTATTCATTGTTCATTGTTTATTATTCATTGCATAGTAAGTCCGGTCGCAACTGCTGTGTACGTTGCAACGATTGTTCTTCCTGCCATTCGGCAATTTTTTTATGATGCCCCGACAATAAAATCTCGGGGACGCGCCAACCGTTAAATTCTTCGGGGCGCGTATAGACCGGCGGCGCCAGCAATCCGTCCTGGAACGAGTCGGTGAGCGCGGATGTTTCATCGGAAATCACGCCCGGAACAAGGCGCACCACCGCATCCACCAATACCGCCGCCGCCAGTTCGCCGCCGCTTAGTACATAATCGCCAATGGAAATTTCTTTGGTGATTAAATGTTCGCGGATGCGGTGGTCAATGCCTTTATAATGCCCGCACAAAATCATTATGTTCGACAAGGTGGAAAGGCGGTTCACACAAGGTTGCGTAAGCCGTTCGCCGTCGGGCGTGAGGAAAATAATTTCGTCATACGTACGTTCGTTTTTCAGTTTTTGCATCCATTCAAAAACCGGCTCTATCATCATCACCATACCCGCATCGCCGCCGAATGCATAGTCGTCCGTTTGCCGGTAACTGCCCTTGCCGCAGTCGCGGATATCATGAATATGTATATCCACACATCCCTTTTCCTGCGCCCGTTTCGGGATAGAATGCCCCAAAGGGCTTGCCAATAATCCGGGAAGAACCGTTAGTATGTCTATGCGTATCATGGGTACAAATTTAAACATTTTTTATTTAAAAATTTAAAAATTCAAAAATTTCAAAAAAAAACCGCCGGCAAGTTTCCTTACCGGCAGTTCTTTTTTTGGGGTGAAGGGTACAAGGTAAAGGGTGAAGGGGGCTGGCGCAGGAACAATTTCAAGATTTCAAAATTCAAAAATTTCAAAAAAACCGCCGGTACATTTCTGCACCGGCAGTTCTTTGTTGCATCCAGTTTTTAGTCGTAAGTCATAAGTCGTAAGTCGGCTGGCGCGCCAGCTAATTCCTAATTCTTAATTCCTAATTCCTAATTCACTCTGGCGCGTCAGCAGCTTTCCACTCTCCATTCGCGAAGCGCCAGCACTGCCTACTGCCTACTGCCCACTGCCCACTACGGCACTATCGCGCTCATAACCGGTCCGAAGGGACCTTTTTCGCCGGTGGTGTTTTCCCAGCGGAGGGCGAAGTACAGCGTTTTCC
>JAIRLT010000251.1 GCA_031259225.1 Prevotellaceae bacterium | reverse complement strand
GTTAAATTGATTTCCGCCACTTTTTTCTTTTGCGTTTTGTCCAATTTTAGCGCTTTGTCCATTTGGCGGGTTAATTGTTTGGCGCGCTGTTCCGGCGTATTGCCCGGCTGGGCTTGGGCTGCAAAGCAAAGAAACAGGGCGGCGGTACATAAAGTGATAATTTTTTTCATTTTTTTATGTTTAAAATTATTTATTCGGGTTAGCATATAAGCATACGTCTTTATCCGTAATGGTTTTCCCGGACAGGATTATCAAGCGTTCTATTACGTTACGAAATTCGCGGATATTCCCCGTCCATGGTTGTTTTTGCAGTTGTTCAAGCGCAGCCGGCGTTATTTCCGGTTTGCTGATGCCGGCTTCATTACAAATTTGCGTAATGAAATGACCGGCGAGCAGCGGGATGTCTTCTTTGTGTTCGGACAAGCCCGGCACGTGAATGATGATAACGCTTAAACGATGATAAAGGTCTTCGCGAAACCGTCCCTGCGCAATTTCTTCTTGCAGGTTTTTGTTGGTGGCTGCTATCACGCGCACATCTACCATACTGTCTTTGTCGCCGCCCACACGTGTGATTTTGTTTTCTTGCAACACGCGCAAAACCTTTGCCTGTGCGGCTTGGCTCATGTCGCCTATTTCGTCTAAAAACAATGTGCCGCCGTCGGCTTGCTCAAATTTTCCTTTGTGTTGCTTCACGGCGGAAGTGAACGAGCCTTTTTCATGCCCGAACAGCTCGCTTTCGATGAGTTCGCCCGGAATGGCAGCGCAATTGACTTCTACGAACGCGCCTGCGCGACGGTTGCTTTTTTCGTGCAGCCAACGCGCCACCAGTTCCTTGCCGGTGCCGTTGCCGCCCGTTACCAGTACCCGTGCGTCGGTGGGCGCCACACGGTCAATCATATCCTTTATTTTTTCAATAGCTTTCGACTTGCCAATGATTTCAGGCGTTTTGGTGATTTTCCGTTTCAGCGTTTTGGTTTCCTTCACCAGCCCGGTTTTCTCGGTGGCGTTGCGTACCGTGATAAGTACGCGGTTAAGGTCTAATGGTTTTTCGATAAAATCGTAAGCGCCTTTTTTTATAGCCTACACAGCCGTGTCAATAGAACCATGCCCCGAAATCATCACCACCGGCAAATCGGGTTGCGCGGTTTGCAGTTTTTCCAGCACCTCGATGCCGTCCATGCCTTCCATTTTGATGTCGCAGAATACCATGTCGAAAGTGGCGCTGCCGGCGATTTTCAAGGCGTCTTTGCCGTTTTCGGCGGTAACCACTTCGTATTTTTCGTATTCTAAAATATCCTTCAACGTATGACGGATACTTTTTTCATCGTCCACAATCAAAATCTTCATGGTAAAGAAAATTACACGATTTTTTAGAAACTGCACAACAAAGATACGTTATTTTAACGAAAAAGTTGTAAGTTTGTACCGAAATAGGATTTGAATATGCGGAAAATTATTGTGGCTATTGACGGGCATTCGTCCACCGGGAAAAGCACTTTTGCTAAAGCTATTGCGGCAAAACTGGGCTACGTGTATGTGGATACCGGCGCGATGTACCGTTCTGTTACGCTGTATGCATTGCAGCAACAATTCATCAAGGAACAGGGCGGAATATCGGAAAAAGACATTGTGGCGCATTTGCCCGCAATTAACATTACATTCCGCTACAATAAAGGGACAGGCGCAAGCGATACATACCTGAACGGGGAAAATGTGGAGCAGGAAATTCGCGGCTTCAACGTGTCGCAGTACGTGAGCCTCGTGAGCGCTATTCCCGAAGTGCGCGAACGGATGGTACGCTTGCAGCAGGAAATGGGCGTGCATAAAGGCATTGTAATGGACGGGCGCGACATCGGCACGGTCGTTTTTCCGCAGGCTGAGTTGAAAATTTTCATGACCGCCGACCCGCAAGTCCGCGCCGAACGGCGGTACAAAGAGATGAAAGAAAAAGGCAGCGAGGTGCCGTTCGAAGAAATTTTGGAAAATGTAAAACACCGCGACTATGAAGACGAACACCGCGCTGTGGCGCCGCTCCGCAGAGCGCCCGGCGCATTGCTGTTGGACAATAGCCATCTCACGCCGGAGCAGCAAATGGAATGGTTTTTGAAACAGTTAGCGCTCATTCGTACGCAATAATTCATGAAATTCGTGACTATCGAGATTGACGATAAATCCGGTTTTTGTTACGGGGTCATCCGTGCAATTCAAACAGCCGAAAAGACATTGGACGCCGGCGGCGAGCTTTTTTCATTGGGCGAAATCGTACATAATGACAAAGAGCTGGAACGCTTGAAGCGAAAAGGATTGCGTGTAGTAAGCCATAGCGGCGTAACTGCCTTGCACAATACAAAAATACTCATCCGCGCACACGGCGAACCGCCGGAAACCTATGCAGCAGCCCGGCAACAGCAACTCGACGTGATTGACTGCACCTGCCCGGTGGTGCTGAAACTGCAACAACGCATCAAAGCGTGCTATGAAAAAATGAAATTGCACAACGGGCAATTAGTGATTTTCGGCAAGCGCGGACATGCCGAAGTCAACGGATTGGTAGGGCAAGTAGGCGGTGATGCGTTGGTTATTGAAAACGAACAACAGTTGCCGGCAGTTGATTTTTCGCGCCCGGTGTGTTTGTTTTCGCAAACAACCAAAAGCCCGCAGGAATTTGAACGTTTATGCGCGGCAATGAAAGCGCGCATGCATGCCGGCATAACGTTGGAAACGCACAATAGTATTTGCGGGCAGGTGGCAGACCGCCAACCGCATTTGGAAAATTTTGCGCACCGGCACGATGTAATCCTTTTTGTGAGCGGACGCAAAAGCTCTAACGGCAAAGTACTGTTCGACGCCTGCAAAGCTGCCAACCCGCGCAGTTACTTCGTGGAAGACGCCGGCGAAATACAAGCCTCGTGGTTTGACGGATGCCGTTCCGTCGGCATCTGCGGCGCGACCTCCACGCCCAAATGGCTCATGGAGCAAGTGGCGGGGAAAATTAGGAATTAAGAATTAGGAATTAAGAATTAGGAATTAGGGTGCAATTATGCAGCGCCGTTTGCGAGCGGTAGGGAATAAGTCATGAAGCAATACGGGTTAGTCGTAAGTCATAAGTCGTAAGTCATAAGTCGTAAGTTATAAGTCATAAGTCGTAAGTTGGCTGG
>JAIRLT010000219.1 GCA_031259225.1 Prevotellaceae bacterium | reverse complement strand
TCAACTGCCCCGTTAGGGGCAGAATGTTGGTAGGAAAAACGCGCCCCCTGCATTTCGCGCGGTGCAATGCCGGTGCATAGCGGAACATCTCTGCGCCGCGCGATGTGCAGGACATTCCGCCTTGCATCTACCAACATACAGCCCCTAACGGGGCTTTATTTTTTATCTACAAATTTTATTTTTTTCCGATTTTTTCATAGCGGAAGTTATTAACACGCCATAGCTAAAACAACGGCATAATAACAAATTTTTTAGTATATTTGTATCTGTAAAAATTACCCGTTAGCAAAATTTTTACAAAAGGCTGTGGAATGGCTACAGCCGCAAGCATTTTCAATAACTTAAAAATTTAACAAACTATGAGTATTGCTAATTTAGAACCAACACGCGTATGGAAAAATTTCTTTGCGCTTACGCAAATCCCGCGCCCGTCAAAGCATGAAGGGAAAGTGGTCGAATACGTAACAAGCTTCGGCAAACGGCTCGGACTGGAAACTATTGTGGACGACATCGGCAATGTCATTATCCGCAAGCCTGCCACAAAAGGTATGGAAAACCACAAAGGCGTTATCCTGCAAACGCACCTGGATATGGTGCCGCAAAAGAATAGCGACACGCCACACGATTTCGAAAAAGACCCCATTACCGCCTACGTGGACGGCGCATGGGTACGCGCCAAAGGGACCACGCTCGGCGCAGACAACGGCATCGGCGTGGCAATGGCAATGGCGGTGCTTGAAGCTACCGACCTGCCGCATGGTCCGGTGGAAGCGCTGTTTACTATCGACGAAGAAACCGGCATGACCGGCGCTTTCGGTTTAAAACCGGGACTTTTCAAAGGTGAAATCTTAATCAATTTGGACTCGGAAGACGAGGGCGAACTGTATGTCGGTTGCGCCGGCGGTCTTGACGGCGCTTTTGTATTCAACGGCACGGAAGAGCCGGCGCCGGCAGGATATGAAGCATTCCGCCTGTCGGTAAAAGGACTGAAAGGCGGGCACTCCGGCATGGATATCAGCTTGGGGCGCGGCAATGCCAATAAAGTCCTGTTCCGCGTGCTGTACCAACTGTCCAACGAATATGGCATGCGCCTGTCGTCGGTGGACGGCGGCAGTTTGCGCAATGCCATTCCGCGCGAAGCGTTCGCTACCGTGCTGCTTCCGGCGGACAAGGCAGCGGCGGCAAAACAGGCGGTAGCCGCCACGTTCCGCACTATTGCCGCAGAGCTTTCCGGTACCGACGAAGGATTGGCTATTGCACTGGACGCTGTGGCAACGCCCGGAAAAGTGGTAGACGAAAAAACACAAAAAGCGTTGATACTGGCGGTCTATGCCTGTCCCAGCGGCGTGATGCGCATGAGCTATTCTGTGCCGGAACTGGTAGAAACCTCCAATAACTTGGCGATTGTAAAATTGGAAAATGGCGTTGCCCGCATCTCCTGCCTGCTGCGCAGTTCGGTCGATTCGGCAAAGGACGACCTGGCGGCAATGATGGGAGCGGTGTTTACGCTGGCGGGCGCCAAAGTGAATTTTACCGGCGGTTATCCCGGCTGGAAACCCAACCCTGCTTCCTTAGTGCTGCAAACAATGAAAGGAGTATACCAAAAACTGTACAACAAAACGCCCGAAGTGAAAGCTATCCATGCCGGCTTGGAATGCGGTTTGCTGGGCGGCGTATATCCGCACTGGGATATGATTTCCTGCGGTCCCACTATCCACTCGCCGCACTCGCCCGACGAAAGGGTGAAAATCGATACCGTTGAAAAGTGCTGGAACTTCCTTGTGGAAACCTTGAAAACAATCTGAATTTAAAGGCGGGTAAAATGGATGGACAGGCGGCTTGCCGCCTGTCCATCCCCCAACCTGCCGGAAAACCGTATGAAGAATAGTTACCATACTTTCCTCCTTTTACTTTTATTGTACGCTTTTGTTCCTGCCGGCGCACAGGCGCAGCCGGCGGCGGGGGAAATAACTATCGTAGCAGCCGGCGACATTATGCTGGGAACGATATTTCCTTCGCGCCATTATTTGCCCGCCGGCGAAGACTGTTCCGAACTGTTGAAACCCTTGCATGCCGCGCTCTCCGGCGGTAACATCACGTTCGGGAACTTGGAAGGCGTATTGACCGACAACGCAAGTACGCCAAAGAAATGTAATGACCCCAGTGTTTGCTATACCTTCGGGATGCCCACGCATTTTGTAAATTGCCTTGCCGATGCGGGATTTAACCTGCTAAGCGTGGCGAATAACCACGTCGGTGATTTTGGCGAACAGGGGCGCCGCTCCACAGTGGAAACATTGGAAAAAGCAGGCATTCACTTTGCCGGGCTTGCAGGCTATTGCGCCACCGATACCTTTACCTTGAAAGGCGTGAAATACGGCTTTGCCGCTTTTGCGCCCAACAGCGGCACGATGGACATCCGGGATATTCCTGCCGCCGAAAAAATCGTACGCGCACTTGCCGCCACATGCCGGATAGTCGTTGTGTCGTTCCACGGGGGCGCGGAAGGCAGCAGCCGCCAGCATGTAACGCGGCAAACGGAATATTTTATAGGAGAAAACAGGGGCAATGTATACGAATTTGCGCACCGCATGATTGACGCCGGCGCCGATGTACTGCTGGGACACGGACCGCATGTAACACGGGCTGTGGAAGTGTACCGCAACCGTTTTATTGCATACAGCATGGGAAATTTCTGCACCTTCGACCGCATCAACGTCAGCGGCGTTAGCGGCATCGCGCCCATCTTTAAGATCCGCACCGACAAAAACGGCGCGTTCTTAAACGCCGAAATAATTTCTACCTGCCAGGAAAAACGCCAGCCGCCGGAAATAGACAAACAACAACGCGCCCTGAAAGTCATCCAACAATTAACCCGGCAGGATTTCCCCGAAATGGCGGACGCAATTACTATCAGCGACGACGGAACTGTTACAATTAAGAATTAGCGCGACTTACAACTTACAACTAAAAAATATGACTAAAAAGATTATTGGATTGATGAGTGGAACGTCCTTAGACGGCTTGGACATTGTTTATACGCATTTCCGGAAAGACGGCGAAAAATGGGCGTATCAAATCCTTCATGCCGAAAGTTATCCTTACAGTGAAAAATGGCGCGAAAAACTGCGCGGTTCCTATTACCAGACGGCGGAAGGAATTGCCGCGCTGGATGCGGAATACGGACGCTACCTTGGAATACGGGTCAAACGGTTTGCGGAAAAATATCAATTGCAGGCAGTGGATTTTGTGGCGTCGCATGGGCACACGGTTTTTCACCGACCGGATATAGGTTATAACCTGCAAATAGGACATGGCGCGCATTTGCATGTGATGTCGGGCTTCCCGGTTATTTGTGATTTTCGTACGCTTGATGTGGCTTTCGGCGGGCAAGGCGCGCCGTTAGTGCCTATCGGCGACAAGCTGCTGTTCGGCGAATACAATTATTGCCTCAATATCGGCGGCTTTGCGAACGTGTCATTCGATGACGATAACGGCAAGCGCATTGCATACGACCTGTGCCCGGCAAATTATTGCCTGAACCGCCTGATGCGTACGCGCGGGCAGGAATACGACAAAGACGGGCAGACAGCGCGTGCAGGAAAAGTAAACAAAAAACTTTTCGCCGCCCTGAACGCATTGGAATATTATCACCGGCGTGCACCGAAATCGCTTGCACAGGAATGGGTCGATGCCCATGTGATGCCGTTGGTGGAACAATGTTCCGACACGTTTGAAAATAAAATAGCCACACTCACCGAACATGCCGCTTACCAGATTGCACGCCCCATCAAGAAAGACGCAAGCGTGCTGGTTACCGGCGGCGGCGCTTATAATATGTTTTTACTGGAACGCGCCCTGAACTACGGCGATTTCCTGTGGATAAGACCGGGTAACCTGGTTACTGACTTCAAGGAAGCGTTGATTTTTGCTTTCCTTGGCTTGCGCCGCGCCGAAGGGCTGCCCAATTGCCTGCGTAGCGTAACAGGCGCTTCGCATGATGTAGTAGCAGGGCAAATGTACGGGTTTTAGAAATCTTCTACATTATGCGGTAACATGTCTTCGTAAAGCCTTTCTACCGGATGGAAAACAAGGGTGCGTATTTTTCCCTGTTTTCCCTGTTTCAAGCACATTTTGTTTTTTTCATGCTTGCACGATGAAACCCTAATGTTAGTAGGGTATAGCGTTGTTGGGAAGCAGTATTTTTGCTTTCCAATCTATTCTATAATTTTAGATAAAAATTATAGTTGGCGAAAACAGCGGACAGCCACAGCTTGCACAGCGGCTTGGTGTGATCCATCAAAAGTGAAGTGTTGCACTACGTTGCACGCAGATCCCACCCAATTTTGTTGATCAATTTGGGATGCGCATGGTGTGGTAGCTTCATTCGCCCACCAAATTTCCCCACCAAATAGTTGCCCATCTGGGCGTTTATAATGATGATTTTTGCCTGCAGCCCACCCGTAAGTATCATTTATCGGCGTGCAGCTTGATGATAATTGCCGCAGAGATTGGCAAATTATAGTGTTGCTCGTAGATATTGACTGGAACATAGTTTGCCAATTGTTCAGCGCTGGTAGCACCCACCCATTTGGGCATACCCCCTGTATATTTTCGCCATCACCCGATGTACCGCCATGCGCAGCTTTAGACTGTACATAAGTGTACCATCGACCACAGAGTTCTTTTGTACAACCGCCAACAGTAATTGTTTCCCCCGTGCCTGCATACTTCACATTTTGCGCCAGCCACCATTTACCGTCGGGCATCAAAACAATGCGGTAAATCTCACTATCCCGGCTATCTCTTATGTAAGCTTGCCAGTTTTTTGCACCGCTGGTGCGTTGTTGGCAAAGGTAGGAGGACGTCAGGTATAAATCGCTGCCGGTGTAAGGGCAAGTTATCACGGTTAATACATACGAGCCGGCTGAACGACTCCACGTAGTAGTGGCACACGTATTATCCCGTACTTCCCGGTAGTACGTCCAAGTGCCGGCTGTATTTACTTCTGACGACGCAAAACTATGCCCGGCATTATTATCTGCATACGTGGCGCTGGAGGTGCCGCTTCTTACCCAACGGTAAGTAAAGCCTCCGCCACTGCTTGCAGCCGTATTTGAGGTGATAGCGGCAGGTATTGCATTTGTACGTATCATAGTACTGCTACTATTGATAGCGCCTGCCGAAAAGGGATGATTTATTATTCCGGGACAACCGGTTTTATCCGTTAAAGAAGTAATGCATCCACCCGAATAACTCGCTCCGTTTTCAGTGATAGAAGTGTTAATAGTAAATGGCGGCGTACCTTTTAACGTGTATGTCCCATTATTTATTGTAGCATTCGGCGGGTAATCGCTGCCGTAGGCGCACCAGTTGAATTTGCCGGTGAGCGCATTGCTTAATGTAGCTGTAACGGTTGTACCAGCATTGGTCGCGCCATGTTCAATAAAAAAGCCGCGCGCAGTAATATTAGTAATCGTCCCGTTCCCGCTTGTTATAGTGGGGCTGGCAATAGTCGCCGTCGAAAAACTTTGGGGCGTTACGCCGTTTACCGGACAGAAATCAATCCATATCCATACACGGTTACTATAGGGCGCAGTGGGCGTGTTCGTCCATTCTACTTTGAAGGTTACTTTTTTTGCGGCATAATCCGTACTGAGCGGCGTAACCGTTACCGTCGCGCTTGCGGCAACATTTGCAAATATTGCAAAAAGAAAGATAATTTTTTTCATACTATTTAATTTTTTAATGGTTATTATTTTGTAGCTTTGAGGTTGTTTTGTAATAATCCACCAAACACAAACACTTCACAAAACAACCTCTTGCTACGAATTTTTATTCACTGCCAATAATTGCAGAACGTTCTGGTGAAAGTTTTCTGCAATTCGTTCCTCTAACTTCTACTGTGATTTTTTCTTATTCCACTAAAAAACCAAGAGTGGGATGGATGCTACACTTACGAAATGCCGAGGTTGTGGAAAACCCGTTCAGTAAATAAGTATAACAACCTAAAACCACTCTTGGCAAGGTTGCTATTACTTATATTCTACTGAACTGAAATTTTCCACATTTCGACATTTACACAGAATAAAAGTCAAAGCGATATATTCTTAATATATCAATTCCAACATGTCAAAGAAACATATAAACGCCACAAATATAAAACTATTTTTTTTAATGGCAAATTTTATTTTCATTTTTCGTAAAAATACGGTGGTCATTGCGCGAGTAAGGGCAATGGAAAAAAATATTAACAAATTTTCCACTATTTCATATTGATTAAATATTTAACATTCAATATTTAAATAAAACGACAATAAGAGGAATAGGA
>JAIRLT010000136.1 GCA_031259225.1 Prevotellaceae bacterium | reverse complement strand
TTTTTTACTACCAATGTTGAATTTGTTCCGCCAAAGCCAAAGGAATTGGATAGGAACGTGTCAAAATGTTTGGAAACCCGTTTTGCCGGAATATTTAATTTGGCTGAGGCTTCATCCGGGTTTTCAAAGTTTATATTGGGTGCAATAAAGTCATTTTTCATCATCAACAGGGAGTAAATTATTTCGCTGGCGCCAGCCATCCACATTTCGTGCCCGGTTTGCGATTTGGTAGACGTTACTTCCGGTCGGCAGTCGCCGAAAACGTGGGCAATGGCTTTTGCCTCGTTGCTGTCGCCTACGGGCGTGGAAGTGGCATGCGCATTGATGTAACCGATTTCCCGGATGTCAATGCCTGCTTCCTTGATAGCCATTTGCAGCGAACGGCTGGGTCCATCCACGTTGGGAACGGAAATATGGTCGCCGTTGGAAGAAAATCCATAGCCGCAAATCTCTGCCAATACCGGTGCGCCGCGTTGTACAGCCGACTCGTAGCTTTCGATAATCACCGTAGCTGCGCCGCCGCCCGGCACCAGTCCGTCGCGGTCGCGGTCGAAAGGACGGGAGGCTTCCGCCGGCGCGTCTTCCCGTATTGAGAAGGCATTGATGCCGTCGAAACTGCCGATAGAGAACGGGTTTACTTCCTGTGCGCCGCCGCAAACGATGCAGTCCTGCAAGCCCGACCGGATGAGCAGGCTGCCCAGCCCAATGGCATGGGAACCGCTGGCGCAAGCGCCGGAAATGGTCAGGTTGATGCCTTTTAATTTAAAGATACAGGCAAGGTTCATGGTTACGGTGGAATTCATCGACTGGAAGATGCCCCCGGCGCCTATCATAGTCGTGTCTTTTTTCTCGCGCATGGTGTCAATGCTTTTCATCACTGCGTCGGCGCTACTGTCGTTGCCGTAGAGCAGCCCTATCTCGTGCGTGTCGATATAATCCTGCGCCAGCCGGGCATTTTGTAATGCTTCCACTGTGGCGACATAAGCATAATGTGCCTGTTCCGGCATATATACCCGCTGGTTGCGGCTCAATATGCCTTTCAAGTTGGGAACTTCCAGGCAGGCGGTCAATCCGGAACGAAACCCCAATGCTTTACGCGCCGGGTCAAATATAATGCCGGATTTCCCGTCATACAAGGATTGCCGTACTTCTTCAAGGTTTTTCCCCAGACAGGAGTATATTCCCATTCCTGTTATTACTACTCGTCTATCCATTCTCTGATTTCTAATTTCTAATTTCTGATTGTGGCGTCAGCCAATTCATAATTTATAATCCATAACTCCTAATTCATCCAGTTTCCCGTGTAGCTGTTGGCGGAGCGCTGCCGGTTCGTCCAGTTTTCCTTTGCGGAACAACCGGCTGAACCGTATGGCGCTTGTCCAGCGTTTCCACGCTTTTTCATAATAAGCCACAAAGATACTTAAAAACGGTAAACAAACCAGATAGCCCACCGCAAGAATTAACGATTTCGTAAAAATCCATGTCAGGACAAACGCCAAAATGCAGGTGAGCGGAAACGTAACCAGTACGCCAAGAATGAGGTCAATTGTGCCGTGCAGCATGTGGTCTTCAATCCGCCGGTTTATCAGTTTTGTCGGGACAATGACCAGCGCATTCGACAACCACGCAAAAAGGAATACCGGCGCAAGTAACAGGAAGCCCAAGCCTGCCGGTGCGGTTTTCCAAAACGACGGGCGTTTATCAAAGTTTTCGTCGTTGATACGCAGCCGGGCGATGGTTTCCGCCAATTTTCCCGCATCTTCGTAAACCGGCTGCACCGCCGGATTGCCGGCTGCTTTGAGGTCATTCAACCACGAGGTAAATTGCCGGTCGGCAAGCAGTTTTCCGGGAAGTTCGGCGGGATTATAGCCGTGTTGCCGGGCATATTTTTTACCGTAGGTATTCCGCAAATAATCGATGGCGGCATAATTATCCACATCGGTAATATGCAGCATCATGTTTTTTATTTCTTGCCGCACCAGTTCATTTACCCGGCGGCAGGCGGTACGCGGTTTGGTTTTATACAGTTCATAGTAGGGCGACAAGGAAAGGGGCTTGCCGAATTTGATGAGGATATCTTCTTTCCGCCCAAAATAATGCGAATAATGATTGCAGGAAGGCAGGATGAAGAGTTCCTTTTTGAAATTAGATTTTTCCGCCGCCTGAAAAAGCAATATGAGGTAGCCGTAGGAAAACTTGCCCAACCAGTGTTTATCCTGGTGCCCGGCTTCGGGATAGATGATTACTGTTCCGTCATGGAGCAGCATTTCGCCTGCTTCCCCGAACGTATAAGTATTATGCGAGAGGCTGTCCACGCCCTGATGCTCCATGCGGAAAGCGGGCAATAAACCTATCCACCGGAAAATGCTCCCGAAAACCGGGTAATCGAAAGCGTCGGCGCGGGCGATAGCGTGGATTTTTTGTTTCTTGCGATTTTTAATCGCCAGCACCAGCCCCAAAGCGTCGTTTAAACTGTTCTGATGGTCTGATACCACTAATAACGCTCCTTCCGCCGGCACATTTTCTGCGCCTATCGTGTATGTTTTCCGGTAATATATGTAGTCGTGGTAAAGGCGCACATACGTTCTAAACAATTTGTATCCTATTCCTAACCTTTTATTTTTAGCGTCGTTACTCATAAATTAATGCTTCAAATAACTTGCAAATATACACAGAAAAGTTTAGAAACAAAAACGTATTTTCCCAAATCTTTCTGTAACTTTGCACCGGAATTAGTTTAAGCGTAAAAGCGATGAGCGATATAATTGATAAAAATATTGATAAAATCAGAACGGTGTGCAAGCAGCGCCATATCCTTACGCTGTTTGTATTTGGCTCTGCGCTTACGGATAAATTTAACAAAAAAAGCGATATTGATTTATTGGCGTCGTTTAAACCGCTGGAATGGGGCGAATATACTGATAATTATTTTCAAACAGTAGAAAGTTTTGAGGAAATTTTTAACCGCCCTGTTGATTTGATTACCGACAAATCGTTGAGCAACCCCTATTTTATCAATGCGGTGAACGCTACAAAAAAATTGATTTATGGGTGACGAAATAAAAAAATACCTGTTTGACATTAACGAGGCAATTTTGTCTATCGAAAGCTATCTTGGCGAGAAGCGTGATTTTAACGTTTATATGCAAAGCAAGATGTTGCGCCGGGCTATTGAACGCGAATTTGAAATTATCGGCGAAGCAATGAATAAACTTGATGAGATTAACCCTGATTTACAAATCTCGTCAAAAAAACTGATAATCGGGATGCGAAACAGGGTTATTCACGGATACGACAAAATTGACGACGGCATTGTGTGGGGGGCGGTTGTACGCCATTTGCCGGTTCTAAAACAGGAAATAAGTGCTCTTTTACAATCATAAATAGCATCTAAGCCTTTCATCTCTTCCGGGCGGGGTAAGCCCATTTAATTTTGCGCCAACACTGCCGGATGTTAATAATATTTTGCATATTATAAAGTTTTATTTACCTTTGCATCCACTTTAACGCTCTTTAACATTTTG
>JAIRLT010000254.1 GCA_031259225.1 Prevotellaceae bacterium | reverse complement strand
GGATCTGCTGCATTATGCACCTGCTGCTTTGCATCACCCTGCGTTTGGGAACAGGTTCCTCCACTGCGCGGCTCGTGCCTCGCCGCTCCGGTCGGAATGACGGCGTTGTGGGGCAGTGGGCAGTAGGCAGTAGGCAGTGCCGGCGCGCCAGCCCCTTTCACCCTTTACCTTGTACCCTTTGCCCTAAAAGTTGGTACAAAGAAGAACTGCCGGTAAAGAAACGTACCGGCAGTTTATTTATCCAGCCCAAACAAAAAGAAAAGCGGGATAATCGCAAAGCCAAGGGCGACGAGGGTTGCATAAATTTTGGCAAGCGCTTGTAAACGCGGCAACCATTTGTTATTGTTTACGCCGATGGTCTGGAATGCGCTCCAGAAGCCGTGTGTAAGATGAAACCATAATGCGCCTATCCATACAAGGTAGAGAACGGCATACACCGGGTCGCGGAATAATCCGGTAACCAGTTCGTATGGATTTTCAGTTGCTATGCCGCCGATAAAATGTTGCAACTGCATTTTAGCCCAAAAATGATACAGGTGTAATCCCAGAAACCCCAATACTACCGCGCCTAATACAAACATATTCTGCGAAGCCCACGACGACGCCTTTCCCTGATTGCCCACAGCATAGCGTTCATTGCCGCGTGCAAGTAGGTTAGTGAGTGTCAGGAAAGTTGCATAAAATATGTGTATCGCAAAACCTGACGCCAGCACCGGCACCATGATTTGTATAATCACGTTCGTGTCCATAAAATGGCACACAGCATTGTAATTTTCTGCGCCGGAAAGCGAAACTAAGTTAGCGATCAGGTGCACTAACAGGAACACCATTAAAAAGAAACCGCTAATGCTCATGATGAGTTTTTTTCCGATAGATGAAGTAAAAAAATTTGCCATATAAAAAAATTAAAAAATTCGTAAAAAATTCCCTGCAAATATAGTTGTTTTTAAAAATGTAGGCAAACCGCACCTGCAAAATACTGTCTGCAAACGGGAATAACGGACGCCGCCGCCATTCTCAAAGGTTTTAAGGCGTTGTATCCCGGAATCCTTTTTCGGGGATTTTTACTATATACGTTTTTTTCGCCGTGTTTGCGAAGCCTGCGTCGCGCAGCCAAGGATTAAAGTATTTGAAGATTTTATAATTTGTTCCATTGCTGCCGGCAAAATCAGCCCAGTTTTCCACCGGGCTGGTAATTTTCTTTTCGCTCCACCGGAGCGGCAGGTATAAATCTTCGCTACGCAAATTAAATCCGTACAACACCGGATGATTCATCACCAATTTGAAGCCCACTGCGCGGAACACGTAACGGCTCGTTTCTTCCGGCAATAATAAATCGTAATAACCGGTTTGTTTCTGTCGTGCTATTTGTTTATCGAGGTTGGTATTGCCCACATTATATGAAGCCGCCGCCATTGTCCACGAGCCATATTTGGCATAAGCCTTTTTCAAATAAGCGCAGGCGGCGCGCGTGGCTTTTTCGATGTGGTAACGCTCGTCAATTTCCGGCGTTATCTCCAAGCCGTATTCTTTTGCCGTGCCTTCCAGAAACTGCCAAAAGCCAACGGCTTTCGAGGGCGATACGACTTGCTGCAAATTACTTTCGGCTACGCACAAATACTTAAAATCATCCGGCACGCCTTCTTCTTTCAAAACCGGCTCTATAATGGGGAAAAACCGGTGGGACAGTTGTAACGTATACAACATGCTGGCATGCCAATAAGTGATGATAACCATTTCACGCTGCAAGGCTTCCCGTACATCAAAATAATGCAACGGAAGCGGCTCGCCCGCAAAATCAACCTGCTCCGGCAACAACGGATGCGCAATGTTTTGATAAAATAAATCGGATTGCGGCTCGCCGCCGGGAATGCCTGATGTGGCAAGGGATACAACCAATATACCAATAACGGGAACGGCGAACCAAAAAAATCTTTTCCACATAATTTATAAATCTTCTTGTTTAAATGGCGTGCAAAGATAGTCGAAATTTTTCATACTTTTGCAGTAAAAATTAAAAAGTGCATCACGTTACCAGCATATTTTCGATAAAGACAACGGCTGATTTTGAACAAAGCTGTTTGGCTGTTTTCCGTTTTCAGGCGGCGCATTGCAACGTGTATAAAAAGTACATCGCGCTTTTAGGACTGACGCCGTCGCAGGTTTGCCGTGTAGAGGATATTCCGTTTTTACCCATTCCGTTTTTCAAAACACAAAAGGTGATTTGCGGCGAACAAAAACCGCAAATTATTTTCACCAGCAGCGGCACCTCCGGTGCGCAGCCCTCGCAACATTTTGTAGCAGATGCAAGCCTTTATGAAAAAAGTTTTACGACATGTTTTTCGTTGTTTTACGGGCAGGCGGAGGACTATGCTATTTTGGCGTTGCTTCCCTCCTATCTTGAACGGCAAGGTTCTTCACTGGTATATATGGTAGAAAAGTTGGCGGCGCAGAGTGCGCAACCGGGCAACGGTTTTTATTTATACAATTTTGGGGAATTATACAATTGCCTGCAACGCTTGCAGCAGAAAGGAAAGAAAACGTTGCTCATCGGTGTGAGTTATGCGTTGCTTGATTTTGTAGAAAAATATCCGTTGCATTTTCCGGAACTCATAGTTATGGAAACCGGCGGAATGAAAGGGAAGCGAAAAGAATTACCGAAGCAGGAACTGCACCGTATTTTGTGTAAAGGCTTCGGGGTCGCGAACATTCATTCGGAGTATGGTATGACGGAACTGTTGTCGCAAGCCTATTCCAAAGGCAATGGTATTTTCTATGCGCCGCCCTGGATGCAAATTTGCATTCGCGACCAGCGCGATCCTTTCGTGCATGTTCCCGACGGAATGACAGGCGGCGTAAATATTATTGACTTGGCAAATGTGTATTCCTGTGCATTTATTGAAACGCAGGATTTGGGAAAACGGTATGCCGACGGAAGTTTTGAAATCACCGGACGCTTTGCACAGGGCGACCTGCGCGGCTGCAACTTGATGTACGGA
>JAIRLT010000212.1 GCA_031259225.1 Prevotellaceae bacterium | reverse complement strand
GCGCTAAGGATGAAGAACATATGAGACAATTTTGATCTACTATGTTAAAATTAATATAACGCCGGTACAAAGATAGTTTAAAATATCGTAAAAGCGGTTTTTTGCATGAATATTTTTTTTTAGGAATTTCGCGAATTTAGGCGAATTAGGCTGAGAATAAGGATTTAGGGGAGTGGCGCAAGTTAATTAGAAATTAGAAATTAGGAATTAGAAATTGCGCGGGGGCGGCAGCCAATTATGAATTATGAATTATGAGTTATGAGTTATGAATTAGGCTAGCGCGCCAGCCCCCTTTCACCCTTTACCTTGTACCCTTTGCCTTAAAAACTGGATGCAACAAAGAACTGCCGGTACGTTTTGAAATTTTTAAATCTTTGAATTTTGAAACCTTTAAATTGTTCTGACGTTAGCTAATTCTTAATTCCTAATTCTTTTACTATCTTTGTGCCGCAATAGGTAAGAATGATGTTGTTGCTTTCGCCCGGTAATTGGAATGACTACGAGTTGATAGATAGCGGCGGGTTTGAAAAACTCGAACGCTTCGGTAGCTATGTGCTGGCGCGTCCCGAACCGAAAGCTGTTTGGGGAAAAACCTTAACAAATGAAGCATGGCGGCAGCAAACGCATACATCCTACACCACCGGCGCAAGTTTCGGCAGGGCAGGAAAAGAAGACAGCGGTACGTGGAACCATTTGAAAACAATGCCAGACCAATGGTACATCCATTACCGGAAAGGCGCCCTGCAATTTCGTTTACGCTTGGGATTGACGGCGTTCAAGCATGTAGGCGTATTTCCCGAACAGGCGCCGAACTGGGATTATATTTATACCGCCGTGCGTGAACTGAAAACGCCGCAACCGAAAATCCTGAATTTATTCGCCTATACCGGCGCCGCGTCGTTAGCGGCAAAGGCTGCCGGCGGAGATGTTACCCACTTGGACGCCGTGCGGCAAGTGGTAACATGGGCGCGCGAGAATATGGAAATAAGCGGGCAAGGGGGCATCCATTGGGTAGTGGAAGATGCGTTAAAGTTTGTACGGCGCGAAGCCAAACGCGGCAACAGCTATCAAGGCATTATCCTCGACCCGCCGGCTTACGGGCATGGTCCGGCTGGTGAAACATGGAAATTAGATGCGTGTTTGTTAGATTTATTGCAGGAGTGTAAAAAAATTTTAGCGCCACACGATAGTTTTTTAGTACTGAATTTATATTCCAACGGATTTTCGGCATTGGTCGCCGATACTATAATTACCAACGTATTCGGAACAACGCGCGAAAAAGAATTCGGGGAATTGTTTTTGTGCGACAGTTTTGGAAAACGGTTACCATTAAGTGTTTTTACACGTTTTAAACTATGAAATTTTTCACCCATCCCAGCATTGCATTCATTATTGCCTTTGTCGCCGTAGGCGTCAGCATCACATCTACCATTGTGTTCGGCAAACCGGAAAATTTGAAAATAGTTTTATTGGTGAATGCCCTTGTGTTTGTAGTGTTGTATGTATTTGCCTATATCGTATTAAAAGATTTCGTCATAAAAAAAATCACGCCTATTTACAAGACCATTTATAACATGAGCGCCGTGCGCAGCAAATTACGCACCGTGCCGCGTTCGGGCGATATTGTGGAACGGGTGAACCGGGAAGTCGCCCAGTGGGCGGAAGAACAAACAAAAGAAATCAGCCGGCTTTCGGCGATGGAACAGTTTCGCAAAGAATTTTTAGGTAATGTGTCGCATGAATTGAAAACGCCGAGTTTTGCGATACAGGGGCAACTCCTCACCTTGCTCGACGGCGGTTTGGAAGACCCGTCCATCAACCGGAAATATGTGGAAAGCTGCGAGCGGAACATCGAACGGCTGATTTCACTGGTGGATGAATTGGAAACTATCAACAAGCTGGAAACAGGCGAAACAATATTGCACAAAACATCTTTTAACCTTATAATATTGGTAGAAGAAATATTTGCAGCGTGTGAAATTGTTTCCGAAAAAAAGAATATCCGCTTGTACATGCAACGCCCCGCCACCGGTCGCATCATGGTATACGCCGACCGGCAACGCATTGCGCAGGTGTTGACCAACCTGATAGGCAATTCTATCAACTACGGGCGCGAAGGCGGCGAAACGGAAGTGCTGTTTTCCGACATGCACGACCATGTGTTGGTAGAAGTGAAAGACAACGGCATCGGCATTGCCGAAGACCATTGCTCGCGCATCTTTGAACGGTTCTACCGCGTGGACAAACACCGCTCGCGCGAACACGGCGGCAGCGGGCTTGGACTGGCGATTGTAAAACACATCATCGATGCGCACGGCGAAACCATTAATGTGAAAAGCAAATTGAACGTAGGCACCGTCTTTGCTTTTACACTGGAGAAATCAAAGTAGGAATTTGAAAACAATAAAAAATAACAAAATACTATATCGAATATGAATTATTTTTTGAGTATCCGTTGGGATATTAATCCCGAGTTTTTTTCGTTTGGGGCTATTCATTTGCGTTACTACGCCATATTGCTCGTAAGCGGGTTTATTGCGGCATTTTTTGTATTGCGCAATATATTTCGCCACGAAAATTTACCGCCGCAGTTGTTCGACAATTTTTCCATTGTGGCTGTTGTTTCTACCCTTGTCGGGTTACGTTTGGGGCATTTTTTATTTTACCAGCCGGCGTTTTTTTTCACCAACCCGTTGGAAATAATTTTTCCGGTACGTTTTTCCCCGCAGTTTGAATTTGTCGGCTATCAAGGATTGGCAAGCCATGGCGGCGCCATAGGTATTTTACTGGGGCTTTTCTGGTGGAGCCGCAAACATAAGAAACCTTACCTCTGGGCGCTGGAACGGATTGTACTCATTGTGCCTTTGGCAGGCGCGTTCGTGCGTATCGGCAATCTGATGAATTCCGAAGTATATGGCTGCGAAACTACCCTCCCGTGGGGATTTATTTTTGTACAAAACGGCGAAATCCTCCCGCACCACCCGACACAACTTTATGAGGCGGCAGCGTATTTCCTGATATTTTTTATTATGCGGTATTTATATTTCCAACAGTTGCCGAAACTCAAGCGCGGTATGTTGTTCGGCATATTTTTAATACTCCTGTTCGGCGCGCGTTTTGCCATAGAATTTATCAAAAACGACCAAGTGGGATTTGAACAAAACTTGTTTTTCAATATGGGACAATTGCTCAGTTTACCGTTCATCATTGCAGGAATTATATTCCTTTGGTGGGGCTGGAAATACGGGAAACCGGAGCTGGGATGGATACCGTCTCCAGCCGGTAACCGGCAGCCGGCAGTAAGCAAGAAACCATCTCCGGCAAGCAAGAAACCAAATAAAAAATAGAAATAAATTTACAGGTAAGTTGTACGTAGGTAAATTTAATTAGCAAAAAAAATTTGCAGATAAAAAATAAAGTAATATATTTGCAGCATTAATATACGCTCTTTACATTTAGATTTAGAAACGTGAGAAATTTCCAAGCATAGTACTATTCCTTATGGAAAGCGTGAATTATAGTTCTACTATGCTGGGTTTCTCACGACCTCTAAATCTGAACTAAAATTCACGTTTTCTTTCGTAGAAAAATCCCACAAACAAAGTAGAAATCGTGAAAATGGCAATGAGAAAAAAATTGCAGCAGGGGGTTGTTTTATAAATGTTGTTTGTGTTTGTGGGTACGTCTATAAAACAATCTCCAAAAGCTGCAAAAAATAATAACAATTAAAAAATTAAATTTTATGAAAAAAATGCTTCTTTTCCTGTGCTTGTTGCTATTGGCAGCAAGTTGC
>JAIRLT010000211.1 GCA_031259225.1 Prevotellaceae bacterium | reverse complement strand
CCCTACGGGCGACGGGCTATGGGGGGATGCGTGCCAAGAAAATAATGAATAAATAATGAATAAAAAATTAACCAATAAAAATCAGTATTAACCTGTCAACTTTTTTCAGGACGTGACACGCACCGGAATAATATAGAATGCTTGATGTAGCTACTAATGGCTTTGTTAAATCTGTAAATCCGTAAATCTGTAAATCCGTAAACCTGTAAATCGCCTTTTATTGTTCGCCGGCAAAGGGCTGGCGGTTTTTGATAGAGCGCCCGAGCGTGAGTTCGTCGGTATATTCCAGTTCGTCGCCGAAGCCCACGCCACGCGCAATGGTAGTAATGGCAACAGGAAAACCGCACAACTTTTTGTATAAATAGAAACAGGTCGTTTCGCCTTCCATCGTGGTGCTTAATGCAAGGATAATTTCCTTTATATTACCGGCAGCGACACGTTGCAGGAGCGGTTCAACCGTTAAATCATTCGGACCTATGCCGTCCATCGGCGAGATGATGCCGCCCAGGACATGGTACACGCCATTATATTGCTGCGTATTTTCAATGCTCAGCACCTCGCGGATAGTTTCCACCACGCACACGATGTCGTGGTCGCGGCGCGGATTGCTGCAAATAGCGCACTGACCGGTGTCGGAAAGCGTGTGGCACACGGTGCAATGTTTTATTTCATTGCGCAACATGATAAAAGTATTGCCGAACTGCTCAACGTCTTCACGCGGTTGTTTCAACAAGTGCAATACCAGTCGTAGCGCGGTTTTCCTGCCTACGCCCGGCAATTTCGCTAATTCTTCTACGGCGGCTGTTAATAATTTGGAAGGAAGTTCGGGAAACAAAATAATTTACAGATTTACGGATTTACAGATTTACAGATTTAGGCTGGCGCGTCAGCATTAACCATTAACCATTAACCATTAAACATTAACCATTAATTTCAATACGGCTTCGGGCGGACGGACAGGGCGGTGCGTGGCGGCGTCCACAAAAGCCAGTGTCGTGCTGCCGGTGCAAATGAGTTGTGCGGATTTATTATATATTTCGTAGGTAAAACAAATGCGTGCCGTGATTTTCCCACTGATTTTGGTACGTATGGTCAATATTTCATCGTAGTAAGCGGGAAGGAAATAGCGGCATTCTGCCGAAATAATCGGCATCAATACCCCGTCCGCTTCTATAGCCGCATAAGAAATACCGCACGTCCGGATAAACTCCGTGCGCCCTGTTTCAAAATAGCGGATATAGTTGGAATGATGTACCACGCCCATACGGTCGGTTTCGTAGTACTGTACGCGGATTTTTGTTTCGTGCATGAGTTATGGATATAATGATGTAATAATATACCGGCGCCGGCAATTCCTAATTCTTAATTCCTAATTCTCCCGCGATGCGTGCAAACTTTTCGTCTAATGCTTTCGATACGTTGCCGTAATCTTCCCTGCTTGGTAGCCGGGCTTGCACGCCGAAATAGAATTTTATTTTCGGCTCGGTGCCCGATGGACGTACAGAAACAATCGTACCGCCGGCAGTGATATATTGCAATACATCGGATTTGGCAAAAGGTAGCGGGCGGCGTTCGCCGGTGCGCACATCAAGGGTTTCCGATGCGAGGTAATCGTGAATGACCGCCACGCTGTCGCCGTCGATGCTTTGCAATGGTCGGCTGCGGAAGTTTTTCATCATCTCCCGGATTTGTTCCAAACCGTCCTTGCCTTCTTTCGTAATAGCGATAAGCGTTTCCTTGAAGAACCCGAATTGCATGTACACATCCAGCAATACATCGAACAACGATTTGCCTTCTACTGCCGCCCATGCCGCCAATTCTGCAATAGCGCACGAGGTTGTTACCGCATCCTTGTCGCGTACAAACTCGCCCACATTGAAACCGAAACTCTCTTCGCCGCCACAGATAAAGGTTTTCTTCCCTTCTTGCCCGCGGATGACTTCGGCAATATACTTGAAGCCGGTGAACACATTGAACACTTCCACCCCGTAATGCTCCGCAATACGCCTCATCAGGTCGGTGGTAACGATGGTTTTGATGATATATTCCTTGCCGGTCAGTTTTCCCAGTTCTTTCCATCGCCGCAATATATAATAGGTCAGCAGCGAGTTGGTCTGGTTGCCGTTGAGCAACATAAATTCGCCCTGCGGAGTACGGATAGCCAAACCTGTACGGTCGGCGTCAGGGTCGGTGGCAATGACAAAGTCGGCGCCGGTACTAAGGGCTTTGTCCAGCGCCATCTTCAAGGCGGCAGGTTCTTCGGGATTGGGCGATTGCACCGTCGGGAAATTGCCGTCGGGAACATCCTGCTCCGGCACGTGGATAATATTGGTAAAGCCTTTCCGCTTCAAGGCTTCGGGTACTAATGTAATGCCCGTGCCGTGCAACGGCGTATA
This sequence comes from Prevotellaceae bacterium, assembly GCA_031259225.1. Lineage (GTDB taxonomy): Bacteria > Bacteroidota > Bacteroidia > Bacteroidales > UBA932 > JAIRKX01. The sequence continues at coordinate 2,060 of JAIRLT010000211.1, read as the reverse complement.
GACAATACGCAAGCCGGGATGCTTGGCTACCGCTTCGGGCGACAGCGTCAATTCCATGACTTTGGCGAGATAGGCTTCATCAATATCTTTCCCGATACGTTGAATGGCGCTTTCGTTCCCTTCAAACTTCACTTGCGACGGACCGGTAATTTTCGTTACTTCATCGATGATATTTTTATCGTGCGGCACAGTTACCTGTGCACCGTCGTTCCAATAGGCTTTGTAGCCATTGTATGCTTTCGGGTTATGCGAAGCGGTAATCACCACACCGCCCTGGCAATCCAGTTGGCGAACGGCAAAACTCAACTCCGGCGTGGGACGCAAGGCTTCGAAGAGGAATACCTTTATGCCGTTGGCAGCAAAAACGCTTGCTGTAATCTTGGCAAAAAAAGAACTGTTGTTGCGGCAGTCGTAGGCAATAGCCACTTTTATTTCCGGCAAATCGGGAAAGCTTTTCCGCAGGTAATTAGCCAGCCCCTGCGTAGCCATGCCGACGGTATATTTGTTCATCCGGTTCGTCCCGACTCCCATGATGCCCCGCAATCCGCCGGTGCCAAATTCCAAATTCCGGTAAAAACTCTCTGTGAGTTCGGCATTATCCGCCGCCAATAATGCACGTACCTGCGCTTTGGTTTCCTCATCGTAGCTACCGTCAAGCCACTGTTGAGCACGCTGTTTTACTAACTCATCCATAATTCAAATTTATTTTAGGGTTCAATTTTTATCTATCCGTTTCCCGGCTTTACACGGGCTTATGACTTACGACTTATGACTTATGACTTATGACTAAATCCAAAGCATCCTGCCAATGAGGGGCAGTGATACCATAGATGTTTTTAATTTTTTCACAATTCAATACGCTGTATTGCGGTCGATGGGCTTTTGTAGGATATTCCGCCGTAGTACAAGGCAACACGCGGCACGGGCGTTTGCTCTTTTCCATAATCTGCTGCGCAAAATCGTACCACGAACACGCACCGGCATTCGTATAGTGGAAAATGCCGTGCGTAAACCGTTGCGGCGCACCTGCTATTTGTGCGGCTATCTGCAACAGGGCATCCGCTAAATCGCCGGCGCTGGTGGGCGAACCAAACTGGTCATTGACCACTTTCAGTTCCTTGCGCTCTGCGCCCAAGCGCAACATGGTGGTAAGGAAATTAGCTCCCGCTGCCGAGTACAGCCATGCCGTACGCACCACCAACCCCCGCTTGTACGACAATACCGCCTGTTCCCCTTCCAGCTTGGTTTCGCCGTAAACCGACAACGGGTTCACAGGGTCGGTTTCCAGATAAGGCGTGGTTTTATTACCGTCGAAAACATAGTCGGTAGACACATGCAGCAAATACGCACCGACGGGCAACGCCGCCGCTACCAAATGACCGACAGCTACGGCATTGACCAGCTCCGCCAACGGGCGTTCGTCTTCAGCCTTGTCCACCGCCGTATAAGCAGCAGCATTGATGATGCAACCCGGACGGTGCATTTCCACAAATTCTACTACCTCCTTACGATTAGTGATGTTCAATTCCTCCACATCCGTAGCTATCAGCGCCAGTTGCGGAAAGCGAACGGCGGCAGTCTGAAGCGCACTACCTAATTGACCTTTACTGCCTGTGATTAAGATTTTCATCTGTTATGTACTTTATTTGGGGAAACAAATGTAAGAAAAAAAAAATTAACCTCAAACGATAAAGATTTCAACATTTCAAGTTTCAAGATTTAAGGTTTCATAGTGGTGCGTGGAAAGAAATTTTAAACAGTATTTTTTTATTCGGCAAATTCAAATATTTTCTTTTGCCTTAAATATCCGGTGGCATTTGGCGCTTGCATCTGCCTTGCACCCGCCCATGCCACTTTTTTTTGGTGAAATTCAAGACATTTTTATTATTTTTGCACTGGTTTTTTATAGTTCATGCAGCGTTTTGGTATTGTTTTGCATCTTATAAGAAAACACTATTTTTTCAAAGTTATGAAACCATTCTTACACCCCGCCCGCGCCGGCATATAGCGCCGGCTCCCATAAATAAGGGAGCCACAAAAATCGTTTTAATCAATTAAAA
>JAIRLT010000198.1 GCA_031259225.1 Prevotellaceae bacterium | reverse complement strand
TGTCCAATGACATAAACACTTTCCCGTTCGGTTCTATCAATACCGATACGATATTGGTTTCCGGTATCTTGATCTCGGATACGGATTGAGGCGGGTTTACCTGCACCGGCTCTTTCTGTACAAATGTGGAGGTCAACATAAAGAAAGTCAACAACAAGACTGTCACGTCGCTCATGGCAGTCATATCGATAAAGGTAGATTTCTTTTTTATTTTATTACTCATAGCGCTATTTGTTTAATTGTTAATATCCTCGGTCTCCGCAAGAGGTAACCGTTCAACAATTATTATTTATCGCCGGAGAATGTTTGTACCAGGTACGCGCCGATTTCGTCAATACTATGAGTGATACCGTCGATTTTTGTGGTGAAGTAGTTATAGGATATTACGGCACAGGCGCCAGTTGCAATACCGAATGCCGTATTTACCAACGCTTCCGAAATACCGGTTGACAGTGCGATGGAGTCTGTTCCACCAGCGCCAGCCAAAGCGGCAAACGACCGGATCATTCCGATAACCGTTCCGAGCAGCCCCATCAACGTACCCAAAGTAGTAATAGTTGCTACTACCGGCAGGTTTTGCTCCATCGACGGGAGTTCCAGCATGGTGGCTTCTTCTAAGTCTTTGCGAAGCGCTAACTGGCGTTCTTCTTTTGTTAATTGTGCGTTGGCGCTTACTTCGGAATAGGTTCTCAACGAACTTTTCACTACGTTGGCTACGCTGCCTTTTTGTGTGTCACATAAAACATGGGCTTGTTCCACATCTCCGGCGTCTAAGGCTTTTTTCACAGCTACTACAAATTTCTGCAAACCTTTTTTGCCTTTTGCCTTGCTCAGTGCGATGGCGCGTTCTACGCTTAATGCCAATACCGTGAGTAATAATGTTTGAATGACCGGCACAATCACGCCGCCTTTGTAAATCGTTCCCAAAAGGTTTCCTTGCAGCGGATGGTTATTGGGGTCGTCGTTCACAAAATTGGCAGGATTACCATACACATACTGGTAAATTACGTATGCCAATATAAAACAGAAAATGATGATGGGGAAAGCTGAAATGCCAATGCGTTTCTTTCCGGTTTTTGTTTTAGATTTTTTCATGATGTTGAAATTTTAGTTTTTTTTATTTTTTGTTTAATTGTTTAATTTCTTACCTGATAATATAAATCTGTTTTTTAAAAAACGACGTCAAAGTTAGGGATTTTTTTTGTAACACCAAAAACAATTATGAATAGTTTTTTGAAATATTTATAAATCACTTATTATTATATAAATACGAACGATTTTATTTTTGCGTTTTTTTGTCAATGAAGGGGTTATAGCCTTTGCTGCATGTTTTTTTTGGCGTGTTTAATGTATTTTTAGCTCCTTAATAATATGGGCAAATTCCGCGAATATTTTCGGTCGTATGCGCAGGGTATTTAATTTTTTATCATCGTCCGGGAAGCTGCGGTTGGATAGGAAAATAACAATCAATTCATGTGTGGGATCTACCCAGCAGAGATTGCCGGTATAACCGGAATGCCCGTAACTTTCGAGCGACCATTCGTTGCCAATAGGACCGGGCTTGCCTTTTTGTGGCTCCGGTTTGTCGAAACCAAGCCCGCGGCGGTTGCCTTTGTCGCAGGCATGGCAGCCGGTAAAGCGCGTAATGAGGCTGTCGCTGAAATAGCGTTCGCCGCCGTATGTGCCGCCATTGAGGTAAAGCTGTAATAATTTTGCCAAGTCATTGGCATTGCCGAATACGCCGGCATGTCCCGATACGCCGCCCAGCAGCGCTGCCGTAGGGTCGTGCACGGTTCCTTGCAGGCGTTGCATCCGGAAAGTAATATCCGTTCCGGTTGGCGGGATGCGTTCCTTTTCAATGCGGCGCAAGGGAAGGTAGCCGGTGCGGTTCATTCCCAAACGATGATAAAAAAGACTGTCGGCTAATTGGTCGAGCGTTTTGCCGGTAATGTTTTCGGCTGCCTGTTGCAGGTACATAAAGCCCCAATCGCTGTAACGGTATGTTTTTTGGAGTAGCGGGGAGGCATTGATTTGTTTGCGTATGAATTTCGCGACTTCCGGGGAAGCATACAAACTATCGGCTACCTGCAAAGGATACAAGCCGGAAGATACCGGCGAAAAATATAAAGGGTCTAACAGCGGGGGTATTTCCCGCTCGGGGAAGAAGGATAATTGGAACGGCAGGTATGCCTGCAAGCCGGAGCTGTGGGTAAGGAGTTCCGTTATTTTCAAACTATTTTTATTGGTGTTTTCCAACGCGGGAATATAGTTGCCCACAGGAGCGTCCAAAGTGATGCTCCCCTGTTCCGTAAGGTGCATAATCACCGGTAAGGTAGCGCTTATTTTTGTGAGCGAAGCCCAGTCGTATACATCGTCCGGGGCAACGGGAGGGGAAGCGCTGTCATAAGCATGCGTGCCGAACGCCCGGTGATAAAAAACATCACCTTTATATATAGCCATTACCTGCGCGCCCGGCGTGGCATGTTGCCGGATAGCTTCCGCCATAATCGTGTCAATGACTGCCAGCCGTGCGTCCGGGACGCCTATCTCTTCTGGCAGGACATAATGCAACCGTGTAGTTTTTTCCTGTTGTATTCCGCTGCCGGCGCCCCATAAGTTATCAATGGAAACCGGTAACCTTCCCTGCGCCGCCACGCCGCCAAACAATAATTGCGCAGAGCGTTCCTGGCTGTACTGCGTATTGCCGTACGACACTATTAACGCGGCGAAATTTCGGATGCCGTTAAATTTCTTTATTCCATAAGGTGTCCCGAAGAAGTCAAGGATCACTTTCTTTTCGGCGGCAAGCCCGGTGAGGAATTGCGCGATGAGGCTATCCACGCCGAAATTGAATTGCGCCCGCGCGTCGGTGCAATGGTACCCGGCGATGATTAAGTTGTAGGGCGCTAATTGTTGCCACAACAGGAGCAAGGTATCCGCACCGGTAACCGCCCCGATGGAAAAGGTGTCTATGGCGGCGTAGCAGGATAGTTGCTGTTGGAAAAAACGTCCCTCATTTTTTCCTATTTCCAGAAAGGCGATTTTGAGTGTATCCAGACGGCGCAGGGGAAGCAAGCTGTCCCGATTATGAAGTAAGGTCAGGGCTTTTTCGGTCAGTTGGTAGCGCAAGGCTTTACAGGCGGGTGCATTCAGGTCGGCGGCTAATCCTTCAGCCGCTATGGGGCGGTAGTTGTTCAAGCCCGCGCGGTACTTTGCCGATAACATTTTCCGGCATTTGGTATTTATTTTATGTACGGATATTTTTCCTTCTTTTACCGCATTTTCTATTACGTCTATCGACGCGGAAATATTGTCCGGCATCAGCAGGATGTCATTGCCTGCAAGCAATGCCGAGAGGGCAATCGTATCTTTCCGCGCGGCGGTGGTAACGGCTTTCATGTTGAGGGCGTCGGTAATAACCAGCCCGCTAAATTCCAATTCTTCCCTCAATAAATGCGCCACCACGCCGGGCGACAACGTAGAAGGGCGTTTGAGCGTGTCATAAGCCGGCACTTGCAGGTGCCCGACCATTACCGCATCCACGCCGCCTTCCATCAAAGCCTTGAAGGGGTAAAGCTCCAGCGAGTCCAGCCGTCGCAGCGAGTGGTTGATTGACGGCAGTTGCTCGTGCGAATCCTGCCAGGTATCGCCATGTCCGGGAAAATGTTTGGCGCATGCCAGCACGCCTCCGTTTTGCAGTCCGTGCATGTAAGCCCTACTTTTCCCCGCTACATTGTATTTATCTTCCCCGAACGAACGGGTGTTTATGACCGGGTTACGGGGATTATTATTGACGTCCACCACCGGCGCAAAATTAAGGTGCACCCCCATCCGCCTGCATTGTCCGGCAATAGCCTCGCCCATGCTTTCCACCAGCCGGTTGTCGGACAGTGCGCCCAGCATCATTTGGCGCGGGAATTTCAATACGCTGTCGGTGCGCATGGCTACGCCCCATTCGGCGTCCATCGCCACCAGCAGCGGAAGGGGGCTGTGGGCTTGCAGCCGGTTGATATTTTCCGCATAGTAGTCTAACTGTGCTTTCATCACAATTACACCGCCGATTTGTTCTTTTTCAATTAGCGCAACGACTTTGCCGGTATTGTTTTTTTTACCGGCTACGGTTTCTACCGACACTATAAATAATTGTGCAATGCGTTGCCGCAAAGAGAGGGTATTCATCACAGAATCTATCCAGCGTTGTTCATGGCGGCGTTCCTGTTGCAGGGAAGGATGTGCGGCGGCGCCGGCGGGCAGCAGCAGGCAGGTACAGGCAATAATAAAGATCCCGTGTCTATTCATAAAGGTATTAAAAAACATGCAAAGATACTAAAAAGGGAAAATACGGGTAATTGACGAGCTTTCCGTTACCGGTAACAAGCCTTCCGCTACCGGTAGCGAGTCATCCGCTACCGGGAGCGAGCCTTCCGCTACCGGGAGCGAGTCGTCCGCTACCGGGAGCGAGTCATCCGCTACCGGTAGCGAGCCTTCCGCTACCGGGAGCGAGCCATCCGCTACCGGGAGCGAGTCATCCGCTACCGGGAGCGAGCCGTCCGCTACCGGGAGCGAGTCCTCCGCTACCGGGAGCGAGTCATCCGCTACCGGGAGCGAGCCATCCGCTACCGGGTGCGAGCCGCCGACCGGGATGAAG
>JAIRLT010000090.1 GCA_031259225.1 Prevotellaceae bacterium | reverse complement strand
GGAAATCGCTAATGATGAAGAATATACAGACAATTTTAATCTACTATGTTAAAACAGCACAAAGATAGGAATTATTTTTTAAATGCAATAGCCTTAGGGAATTATTTTTTTTGTTTTTTTGGATTACGCTAAGGTACGAATTACGCGGATGGAGACGGATTACGCGGATGCGCTGCGCGGTAGCCAATTATGAGTTATGAATTATGAGTTATGAATTAGGCTGGCGCGGCAGCCAATTAGAAATTAGAAATCAGAAATTAGAAATCAGAAATTGCGCTGGCGCGTCAGCCAATTAATCACATTAGCACATTAATCACATTAGCACATTAGCTTTATTTACTTGTCCACTGAGTAGCTGTAAATATTATCCCCTTTGTGGTTAATGAAAAAGAATTTGAACGACCGGGCGTCTACCGAACAGATGGTGAACCCCTCATCGGGACTGCAAAACAGCGTTCCATCCACAGCTTTCACCGGACGCGCCAGTGAGCCGGCGGAATTGACCACATAATTCACCCCCGACGCTTCGGGGCGGATGTGCTGGAAATTGTGGATATGCCCGCAAAAATAAACATCCACGCCATGCTTTTCCAACAAAGGAGCCACACGGTTTTGCATATCTATCCTTTCGTCTTCGTTTTTCTTTGTTTCCGCATACACGGGATGATGCCCGATTACAATTTTCCATTTTTCCGTAGCGTGCACCAGCACCGAGTCAATCCACCGGAGTTGCGCGTCGGCATCTTCCTTGCAGGCGTCGGGGTAGGTTGCCGGGTCGTCGCGGTACTTGTCGATTAGCGGGGAGGTGTCGATAAAGACCAACCGGCACGAGGCGCCGTCTTCGGATGAAATCACTTTCGTGTAATACTTCGCCGGCGCGTTCCAGCGGCGGCTTACTTTCGAGTAATCCAGTACCGCCTGCGTATTTCCCCGGTATTCGTGGTTTCCGCATACGGCGTTCCAGTCAATCATCAAATCGGGATGGTCGTAGATGAGTTCGTAATTGGTCATCCACAGGGGGTCGCTGACGCTTGCCACGCCTTCAAAATGGTGAATGTCGCCGGCGGCAGCCACCATTTCTATGTCCATATTTTCGGCAGTGTACCCCATCAGGCGGGCAACGGGCTTTTGCTCGTAATAGCCGTTGCGTCCCAAATCATTGGCGACAATAAAATTGACCGCCGTTTCCGATACTTCGGGCAACGCCACCGGTGGGCGGTTGCTGTCGCAGCCCGCCGCCGTATAGACGGCTATCAATAGCAGTATAAAAAACTTTTTCATAATTTATATTTGTTTATCATTACAAAGTTAGCCATTTTATTGTTGCCCGAACGCGCCGAAATAATTTGCAGGCAAGGGCGAGTTGTACGTTTTACCGTTCAATGTAAGTCCGGCGGCGCTGAAATAAGGCGTGAAACCTGTCCGCACCTTGCTTGCGTCTAATGCCGGCGAAGCGGCTTGCAAATGGAAATTCCATGTTTGGATGTAATTGAAATCCCCCACCGGATTGGTCAGGAACGGGAAGGAAACGAATTTCGGGTCGTTGTCGCCCGGCGCATTTCCGCGTACATTGTGCTGTCCGTACACCACATCCTTTACGCCGTCTTTGAAACCGTCGTAAGCCGTTTTTGTGCCGTTTTGCTGGTGTTGCGGGACTTGGCTTTCGACCGTTCCAGAGGCATAGAAGTTGTAGTCAATGACGCTTTCCTGCACCACGCCTTCGTCGCCGCCTTCGCCGAAATTGGGCGCCTTAGCCCCAAACATGCAGTTTACGATTATATTGTTGAAGACATTTACAAGACCGCCTTCCGCCCAAACCGAGCCGCCTTTGGGTTTGCCCGGATCGCGCCGCCAGCCGGCGTTGATGATGGTGTTGTTATAAGCATTGACCTGCGCCTGGAAGCGGTTGCCGCCGATGCCCGAATTGGACAGTTTGAACGCGTTGGTATTGGGGCTATACATCAAATTGAAAGCGGCATCGACTTTGCAGCCGGCTTTTACGTTGATGGCTTCGCCGCCTTCGTTGCCCACAGCGTAGAAGAGGTTGTTGGCAAAAATACATTCGCCGCCCTGCACATAAATGGCGTCTTCACCGGTGTAGCGGAAGGTTGTGTTAGTGATTACATACTTCCCGGCTGGGTTGTTGGTGTTGAAAGCCACCATTCCCTCGCCGCCTTCGGGCTTGAACAGTCCTTTTACAACCGACGGCGAGGCTTGGGTTGTAATCGCCCCGGTATATTCTACCAGCACATGGTCGAGCAGTATTTCAGCGCAGCTCCCCGCTCCGATAATGCCGCCCCAGTGCCGCCCGTCTGTTTTGTTGTCGCGGTTCCCGGCAGGGACGGTAAAGGTGACAGGGGCTTCTTCCGTGCCGTAGCAGTAGAGGTTCCCCTCCACAATAAATTCGATTTTCGTATTGTTCCCATCTTGCGCGTCGGCGCTTACAATCACTTCCACGCCTTCTTCGATACTGAGCGACTGCCCCGCCGGGACGTAAACCTGCCCGGCAATGTTCACTACGGTATATTTTTTCCAGACGCCCTGCACGGCTACTGCCTGCCCGCTTTTTGCGCCGAAGGTTACCGGGTCGTTGGCGTTTACGGTTACGGTTGCCTTCGCCTGTTCCCCGGTGTCGTCCGACGTAGCGGTGATGGTAGCATTACCAAGTTTGTGGGCGGTTACTTCACCCGTTCCGCTTACGCTCACTGTTTCCGATGCGGCGCTTTCCCAGCGGACATTTTTGTTCGCCGCATTTTCGGGGAAAAATGTAATCTCCAATTGCCTCGACTCGCCGGGTTTCAGGGTTAAGGAAGCAGGCGCTACGGTAATTGCTTTTACCGAGAGGTCTTCTGTTTTCTTGTCGCAACTTGCGGACATAAAACTGCCGGCAATAAATGCCAGTAACGTAAATACATGAATTTTTGTTTTCATTTTTATAATTTTTAAATGGTGTTTATAATTTATACCGTAATCCGATTTGCAGGTTTTGCCCATAATAATCGCGGCGCACGAGCGTGCCGTCTTTGTATTTTTCGTAGCCCTGCACTTTTTCGTTTGCCGGATTTTGTTTTTCTAAGTAGAGCGTCATGGGCGTATCCAGCAGGCTGACGGCTTTCGCAAAAATCGTGATGCCGTATTTGATTTTCTTTTCGAGCGAAATGTCCGTTTGCAGGTAACCGCCTTGCCAAATATCGTTGTCAAGGTAACGGGAAACGGCATACAGGCGGTTGCCGGTGTAGGAAAGCGCCAGTTGCCCGTCCCATCCGTGCCGGATATTTTTGTATAACAGCGAAAAATTCGCCACGTGTTTTGCCTGCCCGTGGAGCGGGCGGGTTTGCTCCACATTTTTCACCAGTATCTTTTCGGACGAAGCGGGGTCGGGGTTATCGTAGTTGAACAGCTTGGTAGTGATTATTTGCGATTGCGTGAAGGTGTAGTTCGCCTTAATCCCAAAAGAGTGGAAATATTTTGTGAAGTCAATTTCCAAGCCGTAATTGTCGGCGTCGCCGAAGTTAGTCGGCGAATAAAACGTTCCCTGCCCTTCCGCCAGGATACCATATTCGATGGGGTCATGCAGCCGTTTATAAAACAAGCCAATCATCAACTGCTCCGAAGGACGGGGAAAATATTCGTACCGGAAATCCACATTGTGGGCAACCGTGTGTTTCAATTCGGGATTTCCCCTTTCCGTGTAGTCTTCGTTCAGGATTTGATAGGGTACGATTTCAAAGAAACCGGGACGGTTGAGCGAACGGTAATAGGACACGCGGAAATTATTGTTTTCCCAAGGCGAATATTTGATGTGCAGGCTCGGCAGCCAGTCCGAATACTGTTGTTCCCCTTCGTTCTTCACGCCCTCGATAGCATGTTCCAGCAGGTAACCTTGCCGGGTGTTTTCGAGGCGCAACCCGGCGATAACCTGCCACTGCTGTTGTTGCCATTGGACTTGCCCATAGACGGCGGCAATTTTTTCCGAAGCGTCATAATTCAACTGGTTGCCCACGGAGCCGTAAGGATTGTGCACGCGGAACCTGATTTCGCTGTAATCGTTCCAGTCAATTCCTTTAATCAGGTTGTTGTTCATCGACGGTTTGTCTTCGTCGTAAGGAAGGAAAAGGTAAGCGTTGTAGAAATTGTTACGCTGTTTGTCGCGGTACATTCCACCGGCGGAAAAGTCTATTTTATAATCCCGGTTGGGAAAAGCGGCATACAGCAGGTTGAGGTATCCCGCCCAGTCGCGGTCGTTATTGTGTTCCCAGCGGCGTTCGGCGCCGTAGGGAGTCGTTACCACAGACACAGCGTTCATCTGCCCGTTTTGCACATGTGCACTGGTAAACACCGAGCTGTTATCCGGCGCTTCATTAAAAGCTTTGGAGTATGCCGCCGACCAGTCTATTTTCAGTTTTTCGTCCGGCAGGAAATAATGCAAGCCTTTGAGCGTACTGTTCATGATTTGCTGGCGGGTCATGCGGAAACGTGTATCGAAGCCCAAATTATAATTGCCGTTTGCCGGGTCGTAGCCGATGTTCAGTTCGGTTTCTGTATTGTCGCGCACCTGCGCATTGGCGAAGTCCATATAGGCGTTATACCATTGGAGCTTGTGCCGCGGTGAAAAGCGGTAATCCAATTTGGCATGAATTCCGTAACGGGTCTGCCGTTCGGAATAGGTTCGTTCGTTCAGGCTTGTCAGCACCGGCAGGTTGGATGCATCGCTTGTAGCGGTTGTATGGTTAAAGTATAAACTGTTGCTTCCGCGGTAGCTGTTCTGGAAACTTCCTGCGAGCATGATGCCCAAGCGGTTTTTCAGCAGGCGGTCGCCGTAAGAGAACCCGGCGAAAAGGTTGGGGGGTGCATTGCCTGCCTGTAATTTTACCACGTTTTCATTAAAGTCACGCGCTTTTGCGGGATAGTTTTCACCATATATCTCATAAGGCGACTGCCCGGCAATGGCGTGGGTATTGTAGGAATAATAATCGCGTTCCAGGTAGAGGGCGTTGTACCCGGAGGAGAGGTTGGCGGTGATTTGCCGTTGTGCCGGCGCGTCTTTCATGACCATATTGACAGCGCCCCCCACAGCGTCGCCTTCCATGCCGGCGGTCAAGGCTTTCGTTACTTCCAGCCGGTCGAGCAGTTCCGACGGGAAAATATCCAGCGGGACGAAACGGTTTTTGTTGTCGGGACTGGGAATTTTAATGCCGTTCACCAACGTATAGTTGTACCGCTTGTCCATTCCCCGCAGGATAGCATATTGCCCGTCGCCGCTGCTGTTGCGCTCCACCGCAACGCCGGACATGCGCCCAATCACATTTGCCACCGTAACGTCGGGCGACAGTTCAATGGCTTTGGCGCTAACAATATTCATCACATTAACCGAGAGTTTTTCAATGTTGCGCGCGCCGTTATCCGAATTACCGGACGTGCCATACACCACCACCTCGTCTATCCGGATGGCGAGCGGTTTCAGCAGGATAGTCAGTTCGGTATTGGCGTCATTAACTGGATACTCGGCGGTTGTATATCCGAGGTAGCTACATATTAAAATATGGGAACGGTCGAATTTCTCAATGGAAAAACTACCGTCTAAGCCGCTTAATGTGCCGTTCACCGGGTACTCTTTCCATACGAGCGTTACGCCTGTCAGCTCTTCGCCGGTATCGGCGTCCTTGACAATCCCCTTCACAGCAGCAACCGATTGCATCGACACCAGCAGCAAAGCGGGCAATAATATCCATCTAATATTCATTTCTTTTTCCTGTTTTCAATTGCAAAAGTAGCGGGGCATTGTTACAAAACGAAGTGGAAAATGTTACAAAAAAATGAAGTTATTTCAGCCTGCCCTCTCGTTTTAGTCGTAAGTCGCTAACGCAGGAATAATTTCAAGATTTCAAAATTCAAAGATTTCAAGATTTCAAAAAAAACCGCCGGCAAGTTTATTTACCGGCAGTTCTTCTTTGCACCCAGCTTTTAGGGTAAAGGGTACAAGGTAAAGGGGGAAAGGGACTGGCGCGCCAGCCTAATTTTCAACTTTCAACGCTCAATTTTCAACTAAACTGGAGTGCGTTGCTCGCAATGACGCTTCTTGCCGCACTATTTCGTACGTTTGCCCTGACCTTTTTTATATCCGTTTTTTCTTAAAAAAAATTGCTATCTTTGACCGTCCTTTAAAAAAAGAAAGGATATTGTAAGTAAAAAAAATAGTTTTATAACAAATCAATACTAATATGACCCATTCTTTTATAAACCGTCATAACGGCTTGCGCGAAGCCGATGTGCGAGACATGTTGAAAACCGTTGGCGCCGGCTCGCTGGACGAACTGGTAAACCAAGTTATCCCCGCCGGCATCCGCCTTAAAACGCTGCCGGCGTTGGATGCGCCAATCAGTGAACATGCGTACCTGCGCCAACTGAAAACCCTTGCACAGAAAAATAAACCTTTCCGTTCACTTATCGGCATGGGCTATTACGGTACGGCAACGCTGCCGGCGGTGTTGCGCAATGTGTTTGAAAATCCCGCGTGGTACACTTCTTACACGCCCTACCAATCCGAAATTTCGCAAGGCAGGCTGGAAGCGTTACTCAATTTCCAAACCATGATTGCCGGACTGACCGGCTTCCCCATTGCCAACTGCTCACTGCTTGACGAAGCGACTGCCGCAGCCGAAGCGATGAAAATGATGTTTGACCTGCGTTCGCGCGAGGCAGTGAAAGCCGGCAAAAACAGCATCTTTGTAGATGAAAATATCTTCCCGCAAACCCTCGATGTGCTGCGCACGCGCTCCGCGCCACTGGGTATTGAAATAGTAACGGGACGGTACGATACTTATACGTTTGACGCACGATGCTTCGGCGCAATTGTGCAATACCCTGCCGCCAACGGCGAAATACGCGACTATGCTGTATTTTGCCGGGCAGCGCACGAACACGGCGCGCTGGTAACGGCTGTCTGCGACATCCTGTCGTTGGTTATCCTGAAAGAACCCGCTGCTTGGGGCGCGGATGTGGCTGTGGGCAGTACGCAACGTTTCGGCATCCCCATGGGCTTCGGCGGACCGGCGGCAGCCTACTTCGCCACCAGGGACGAGTATAAACGCAATGTGCCCGGTCGCATTATCGGCGTGTCGATAGACCGTTTGGGCAACCGGGCGTTGCGCATGGCATTACAAACGCGCGAACAGCACATCAAGCGCGAAAAGGCTTCGTCGAATATTTGCACCGCTACAGCGCTTATGGCTACGATGGCGGGGTTGTTTGCCGTGTACCACGGTGCGGAAGGCTTGCGTGCAATGGCAGAACAAGTGCATCGCTGCGCTGCCGGCGTTGCCGCCGCCTTGTCTGCCGCAGGCTTCCGGCTCGCCGCCGGACGCTTCTTCGATACCATCGAAATACAGGATATTGATGCGGCGGCTATCCGCGCGAAAGCGCTGGCGGCAGGCATCAACTTTTATTATCCGTCGGAACGCAACGTGCGCATCAGCTTTGACGAATTGAGCAATGACGGCGAAGCAAAAACCATTCTGCAAATATTCGGCTTGCCGCCGGAATTGCCGGCAACTGCCGGTGGGCTATTCCTCCCGCGTGAAACGCCGCTGCTGGCACAACCGGTATTTAATACCTATCATTCCGAAACGGAACTGATGCGCTACATCAAAAAACTGGAACGGCGCGATATTTCCCTCACGGATTCCATGATCCCGTTAGGTTCGTGTACCATGAAACTGAACGCGGCGGTGGAAATGCTTCCGCTCAGTTGGAGCGAATGGGGCGACGTGCATCCATTTGCGCCTGCCGGGCAGTGGGAAGGCTATGCACAACTGCTACGGGCATTGGAGCATGATTTAGCTGCTATCACCGGTTTCGATGCGGTATCGCTGCAACCGAACTCCGGCGCGGCGGGCGAATATGCCGGACTGATGACGATACGCGCTTACCATATAGCCAACGGTCAGCCGCACCGCAAGGTGGTTATCATTCCGGCTTCCGCACACGGCACCAATCCGGCGAGCGCAAGCATGGCGGGTATGCAGATTGTACCGGTGAGTTGCGACGACAAAGGCAACATCAACGTAGAAGAACTGCGCGAAAAAGCGCAACAGTACAGAGATAACCTGTCGTGCATGATGATTACCTACCCCTCAACGCACGGCGTATTTGAAAGCCGCATCAGCGAGATTGTGGACATTATCCATGAGAACGGCGGGCAGGTTTATATGGACGGCGCCAACATGAACGCCCAGGTTGGGCTTACAAATCCCGGCATTATTGGGGCAGACGTATGCCACCTGAATTTACATAAAACCTTTGCCATGCCGCATGGCGGCGGCGGACCGGGTATGGGACCTATCTGCGCGGCAAAACACCTCGCGCCGTTCCTTCCTTCGCACACGGCGCTCAATGGCGGAAACGGGGCGGTAGCGGCAACGCCTTTCGGTAGCCCGCTCCTCTTGCCGGTTACGTATGCTTATATAAAATTGTTGGGTTTCGAAGGACTGAAACGCGCTACGGAAATAGCGATACTGAATGCCAATTACCTCTCAAAAAAACTGCAACCGCACTATGCCACGCTCTACGCCGGCGACACAGGGCGGGTGGCGCACGAGTGCATCATTGACCTGCGCCACTTCGGCAAGGAATACGGCGTGGACGCTACCGACGTGGCAAAACGACTTATGGATTTTGGTTTCCATGCCCCGACGCTTTCGTTCCCGGTGCCGAATACGTTGATGATAGAGCCTACCGAAAGCGAGTCGCGCGAAGAATTAGACCGTTTCGTCGATGCGATGATAGCCATCAAGGAAGAATGCGAGGCAATAAAAAGCGGACAATCCGACCCTGCCGACAATCCGTTGAAAATGGCGCCGCACAATGTCCGCGAAGTCTGCAGCGATAACTGGACGCATCCCTACACACGCACGCAGGCGGCTTTTCCGCTTGGCAGGATAGCCGAAAACAAATGCTGGCCTTTCGTTGCCCGCGTGGATAACGGTTTCGGCGACCGGCGCTTGGTTTGCACCTGCGATCCCGCGCCACCCGCCGCAGTACAGGATATTGATTAACGAAAAAATAATAAAAATGATAAACCCGGAAGCCATACAGGTAAATATACAATCGGAAACCGGTGAACTGGAAGCGGTGATTATCCACACGCCCGGCGCCGAAGTGGAAAACATGACGCCAAAACATGCACAACGGGCGTTGTATAGCGACATCCTCAACCTCCCGCTGGCGCAGAAAGAATATGCACAACTGGAAGGCGTGCTGTCCAAAGTGTCGAAGACTTATCAGGTGAAAGACCTTTTGATAAAAGTACTGGAAAACCATGACCGGAAAAAAGCGCTGGTCGAAAATATCTGCAACGCCGAAAACGTACCCGGCTACTTCGATGACCTGATGAACCTGCCGCCGGCGAAATTAGCCGTTTGCCTGATAGAAGGACTGCCGGCGCGCATTGACAACCTCACGGCATTCCTGAACGACGATTACTACGCGCTGTTCCCGCTCTACAACTTTTACTTTACCCGCGACGCCGCTATGACTATCGGTCGCCGGATGCTTGTCGGGAAAATGGCGAACAGGATACGCCTGCGCGAATCGTTGATTATGGAAGCTATTTTTACCGACGACCGCCTGTTTGCCACCGACGCCGTGATTAACCCTTACGCCATGTCCGGCAGCCCGGAAATAATGATAGAAGGCGGCGATATTTTAGTGGCGCGTGAAGATGTGCTGGTCATCGGAACCGGCTGCCGCACTTCGTCGCAGGGCGTTGATTTCATCCTCTCGCAATGGTGCCGGCACAAGGAAGGACGCAAATATATTTTAGTGCAACAATTGCCCCATAAACCCGAATCGTTTATTCACCTCGACATGGCGTTCACGTTTCTTGACGCGGGTACATGTATGGTATTCGAGCCGCTGATACTCGAAGACAACCGCTATGAAACCATCCTCCTCACGGTGGACAACGGGCGGGTGGCGCGAATTAAATATGTGCCCGATTTACTCGCGGGGCTGAAGAAAACAGG
>JAIRLT010000262.1 GCA_031259225.1 Prevotellaceae bacterium | reverse complement strand
AACAGTAACGGTTACGCCATTAGACGTAAACTACAACTCAAAAACGGTAACCTTTAGCGTGTCATGGACGGGCAGCGCCGCCAACGACCGCGTGTGGATCTGGGTCGATTTGTGCCCGGTGAGCGGGACGTCGCCCGGCACGTTTGCCAAAGCCGAACTCAGCAGTCCGTCCGCTATTACCGGCGGCATTTCTACTGTTCCCGGCAACACGCGCGGCTTTTATGTAACCACCAACCCCTCGACCGTAACTGCTACATTGGACAACGCCACCGGTACATTCAACTGGTGCGTTTACGGCAGCGACTTCCCGCCCAACGCAAGGGACAACCCCAGCGGCGGCTATGACTTGAAAGGCTCGCCGCCGTTTATTATCAACGGCTCGATAGAATGGACTGCGAACACTTATTCCGGCAGTGAGATAACCGCACTCACCGACGCCACCGGTTGCCCGGGCGTATGGTGCGGCAAGAACGGCGAAGCCGCGGGATTATTGGACTGTTGCGCTAACGGCACAACGAATTGCAGCGATACGTGCAAAACTACCGGGACGTATACAACTAATGATGGCGCGTGCAGTGGTGCGTGCAATCGGGCTTATGTCCAACTGAAGGATCAGTGTGGTCTGGTGGTGAATGCAACGTATGCTGAATATGATGAAACCAACTGCTCCGCGGGTTGTGCGCCAGTATACGACCCAACTTGCCGTGACATCTGCATTACCACCGCGACTACCTATGAATGCGGTTATGACTATTTTGGAGTCTGGCATGTCGCCCAACGCTTCCTTTGGCGTAAAATCAATGAGTTAGGTGCAAAACGCTACAGTTTCCTCCCCGCGCCTGGTGAAAGTACAACTGACTTTTGGATTATGTGGGTGTGCTTATGACCAATAGACGGAATTACATTTAAAGCATAATAGCACTTAACATAGCGTTTCTACCAACCGCTAACCATCGTTGCGCCATGTCCCCGTTAGGGTTTCATCGCGCAACCATGAAACAATAAAAATGTTCTCGACATAGGTAAAACAGGGGAAAAAAATATAGCCCCTGTTTCTGCCGTTCAATATAAGACATTACAAGGATATTGAACGGTTAAGGTGCCTATACACCCGAAAAGGAGCTATAATATAGCTTCGGTGTCAAGGCACCTTTTTATATTAAAGCGAAGACAAAAATACGAAATAATAATAATACAATGCAAATAAAATTAAAGTGGTTACAATTTCGGGTATTCTTAATCGAAGTAACAGCGTATGAAAACGGCGCGTGGTGGCTGCATTTTATCTTGGTGGTCGTGTTCCGGTAGGCAGGACAAACGCGTTTGCGTTGCGCGGGGAAATGCCCTGCGGGTACAAGGCGGCAGCGTGGTGTGGCTGGCTGAAACCGTTGGGTTAGTGGCTAATGGTTAGTGGTTAGTGGCTGGCGCATTTGTCGAAAAGATATGTGTTTTTATCAAAAAGACACGTGTCTATCATCAAAAGACACGTGTCTATCGTCAAAAGACACGTGTCTATCATCAAAAGACACGCGTCTATCATCAAAAGACACGTGTCTATCATCAAAAGACACGTGTCTATCGTCAAAAGACACGCGTTAATTATCAAAAGACACGTGTTAATCGTCAAAAGACACGTGTTAATTATCAAAAGACACGTGTTAATTGTCGAAAAATACGTGTTTTTGCAATTTATACCTTATCTTTGCAGCTAAATTTATAAAAAATACCGTATGAAAAGAATAATGTTTTTAATGGCGTTTGCCGTAGTCCTGAGCGGCGCGGCGCAGGCGCAAAGTAAGGGGAAAACCCTTATTGCCTACTTCTCGTGGGGCGGTAATACCCGCGAGGTTGCAAAGCAAATCCAGCAGCAAACCGGCGGCGATTTGTTTGAAATCACGACCGTAAAGCCCTATTCCGCAGACTACAACGAATGCGTGGCGGAGGCAAGAAAAGAACAGCAGGCTAATGCCCGTCCGCCGCTTGCCGCCGAAGTAAAGGACATGGCGGCGTATGATGTGGTTTTCGTCGGCTATCCCAACTGGTGTGGCAGTATGCCGATGGCGCTGTTTACCTTCCTGGAAACATACGACCTGCGCGGCAAAACCGTCCTCCCATTCTGTACGCACGGCAGCGGACGTTGGGGGCGCAGCCTGGACGACCTGAAAAAATTGTGTCCGGACGTTACCCTGCTCGAAGGGTTTGCGGTTAGCGGCAACCTCGCAAGGCGCTCCAAAGACGGCGTGGCTGCATGGCTGCAAAAAACCGGTATAGGGGGCAATAAATAAGCAGGAAAACCATCCGCCCTGAAAAAAGCCGACTGACTCAGGTGGCTATTTTTTTATTCATTGGACTTGTCATTCAACCCTTGCCACCGGGAAGGGTATAAATGTAGCCAATAGTATATTTTTTACTATCTTTGTTTTTAATAAATACAAAATTTAGATGACAACGTACAAAAATATCATGCGAACGCGGTTGGCGCAATATAATGAACCGCAGAAAGTACAAGCCGCCGGTGTGTATCCGTTTTTCCGCACTATTGAGTCGGAGCAGGATACCGAAGTGTTCATAGACGGGAAAAAAGTGTTGATGTTCGGCTCTAACAGTTACCTTGGGCTGACCAGCCATCCCAAAGTGAAAGAGGCTGCTATCGCCGCCGTGAAGAAATACGGCACCGGTTGCGCCGGCTCCCGCTACCTGAACGGGACGCTGGATATCCATGTGGAGCTGGAAGAAAAACTTGCCGCGTTTGTCGGCAAAGACGGCGCGCTGGTTTACAGTACCGGCTTCCAGTCGAACTTGGGCGCCATCCCCACCGTAACCAACCGCAATGATTATATCCTGCTGGATGATTTAGACCATGCTTCTATTATTGAAGGCGCGCGGCTGTCGTTTGCGAAAACGTTAAAATTCCGCCATAATGATATGGCGTCGCTCGAAAAAGTATTGCAACGTTGCGAGCCGGAAGCGTTGAAGTTAATTGTGGTGGACGGTATTTTCAGCATGGAGGGCGACATTGTCAACCTTCCGGAAATCGTCCGCCTGTCGAAGCAATACAACGCCAATATCATGGTGGACGATGCGCATTCGCTGGGCGTAATCGGGGAACAGGGGCGCGGCGTGTCGTCGCATTTCGGATTAACCGACGATGTGGATATTATCATGGGTACGTTCAGCAAGTCACTGGCTGCTATCGGCGGGTTCCTGGCAGCGGATAAGGATACTATCAATGTTATCAAACACACTTCGCGCTCGCTTATTTTCAGCGCCAGCGCCACGCCGTCGGCTACGGCGACAGCCCTCGCCGCCCTCGAAATTATCAAAACAGAGCCGCAACATATGGAACAGTTGTGGAAAAACACTCATCACTGCCTGTCCGCTTTCCGCAGCCTTGGTTTCGACATCGCCCATTCCTGCACGCCGATTATTCCGATTATGATCCGCAATAACGATAAAACTTTCTTGATGACAAAGCTTTTATTGGAAGACGGCGTCTTTGTCAATCCCGTACCGCATCCCGCCGTACCTAACGACTCGACGTTAATCCGTTTCTCGCTGATGGCGACGCATACGCAACCCCAAATAGATTTTGCCATAGATAAAATTACCAAAGCGGCGCGCCGGCTGGGCATCATTTAGGCGATAGAATTAAAAACTGTGCTTGACTCCGTTGGGCATGTATAGACGCTCAATAATATTGTTGGCTGTGGTTATCAGCATTTGCACGCTGGGGTTAATAGGCGTTCAGGTGCAATGGATACAGGCTATGGAAAAAGTGGAAGAAGAACAGTTTTCCCGCATGGTAACGCTTACGCTGGAACAGGTAGCCAATGATATTGCCATGCAGGAAAAACAATCCGTGCGAATTTTCCAGTCGAATGCCCGCCACTACAGCCACCTTGTCCCGGTCGAACAGCGTATTTCCTATCATCAAATAGACTCGTTGCTGCATAAGGCATTCTACGGGGTTTCCATGACTTGCGATTTTGCCGTAACCGATGAACTGGGGTCTATCCTTTTTGAAACGGACAACTTCTCCCAAGCCTCGCCGGAACACACTTACAGCACAACGTTATTCCCGGACGACCCGGAAGATGCGGTGCAGTATTACTTGACTGTTTATTTTCCACAGTATGCCGCTTACGTTATCCACTCCGTTATGTGGATGATTGTGGCGTCGGTATTGCTGACGCTGATTATTACCGCTACGTTTGCGGCTACGCTTTTCATTATCTTCCGGCAAAAACGCCTGTCTACAATAAAAGCCGACTTTGTGAACAATATCACACACGAATTGAAAACGCCGATTACGACCATCTCGCTGGCGGCGCAGGTGCTGCAAGAAACGCCGGAGCCCAACCTGCCAACGGCTGTCCCGCGTTTGTCGGACATGATCAGGAAAGAGAGTAAACGTTTGTCGCAATTAGTGGAAAGCATCCTGCAATCGGCTATTTTTAAACGCGGAGTGAAATTAAGCGTCCAAAAAATAGACATGCATGCATTGCTTCAAAATGTGCTGGCGCAATTTTCGCTGCAATTCGATACGTTGAACGTCGCGGTCAAATGCAAGTTCCACGCAACGAATACACAGGTCTTGGGCGATGAAATCCACCTGGCAAATGCCGTGTCGAACTTGATAGATAATGCTATTAAATACCGCAAGGAAACAACGCCGCTGCGTATGCTGATAGAAACCAAAAACAACCGGAAAACCATTATAATAACCGTAACGGATAATGGTATCGGGGTCAAGGCGACCAAACAATTATTCCACCAGTTCTACCGCCATCCGTCGGAAAATATGTACACCATAAAAGGCTTTGGATTGGGTCTATATTATGTAAAAAATATCATTGAAACGCATCATGGGAAACTGTTTGCATCCGGCAGTGTCGGCGCGGGCAGTACATTTGGTTTTGAACTTCCGGTGTGCAAAAACGAAACCACCGGGTAATAAATAAATGCTATTAAAAAAAAGGACATACGATGAAAAAAATTCAAATTTTATTGGCGGAAGACGAAGAACACATGGGCGAGTTGTTGCGCGAGTACCTTGTCCTTAAAAATTACTTAGTCGATTGGTATGTGAACGGCGAACAGGTCTCCAAGTATTTTTCTGCAAAGAGGTACGACCTCTGCATTCTGGATGTGATGATGCCAAAGAAAGACGGGTTTGCGGTGGCAAAAGAAATACGGCAAAAAAACACGCATATCCCTATTATTTTCCTGACGGCAAAATCCATGCACGAAGACCTCATGGAAGGCTTTGCTTCCGGCGCCGACGACTATATAACAAAACCATTCAACCTCGAAGAATTGTTGCTGCGAATAGAAGCTATCTTGCGCCGTACAAAAAGCGTGCAGGTGGAATTGTCGCCGGAAAAACTGTTCCACCTCGGCAGCCTCCTGTTCGATTTTGAAAAGCAAACCCTCACTACGGACGATAAAACGGTAAATATTTCCCTGACAAATAAAGAAGCGGAATTATTGCGCCTGTTGTGTATTCACAAAAATAAGGTGCTTGACCGCCATTTTGCATTGAGTACGGTATGGAAAGAAGAAAACTATTTTAACGCCCGGAGCATGGATGTCTATATTACCAAACTGCGGAAATATCTCAGCGCCGACCCGTCGGTGGCGATTATCAATGAACGCGGGAAAGGTTTTAAACTGGTATCATAAATATTTTATATCTTTGAATTGTAAATTTTGAAATACCGCCATGATTTTTTTCCCAACTGTTCCATCCGCAGAAGCGTACGAGCGAAAACAGCACTTGTATGAAACCATGTATGCGCGCTACAACGACATTAAAAAATCCGACCATTTCGCACGTTACAAGGAATTAAAAACCTATGTGCAATCGCCGGAATTTACCAGCGAATTAAACCATATCCGTTCGCTGTCTTACAAAACCAGCAAGGAACGCCTGCTGGAAAAACGGCGCAAGGAAGTGCGCCGCTATCCCGAAGTGAAAAAATTCAAAAAAACCGGCGAACATTCGGCAGAAGGATATGTGCAGGAGTATATCGAACTGCAAAATAAAATCACGTCTCCCTCGTTCCGACAACACAAAGCCTATTTGAAAAATAAAAACCGCCACAAGGAAAGCGAACCCTATTTGAAACTCGTTGAATTCAGGCGGCTCGCAAAGTCGAAATACATTAAAGAATATTTCAAAATACAAAAAAAATACGTCGCTATCTTTGAAGAACGGGCGCGGTGGAAAGTAACATTTGAAGACGTATTCCACAATGAACGGTTGTCCGCGCAATGGGACACCAAGCCCTATTGGAGCGGAACTTTGTTATCGCAAAATTATTCGCCCAATTCCGAAGAACATTTTTTGAGCGACGGGAAAAACCTCACGCTTTCCGGCGACGCCCT
>JAIRLT010000182.1 GCA_031259225.1 Prevotellaceae bacterium | reverse complement strand
GAAGTTATCGTATCGGAAAAAGTTGTCTGGTCGGCAGGCAGTGTCTTGCCATTTACCACAAAGGGACGCGAACCGCGCAAGGTATAACTGCTGCTGCTATGCGCCACCACATTGGGCGGGTAGTCGGTAGCGTAAGCGCACCAACTGAATTGCGTTACACCGACAGCAAGCGTGAGCGGCACGGTGATGGTGGCGCTGTAATCACCGTCCACGCCATGCAGCCAAAAACCTTTGTCATTACTGGGAACAAGCGTTGCCGTTGTGCTTGTGGGCGTAGAATGGACGGCAGGCGTTACAGTAACTGCGGCGCGTGTCCAGTCGCCCGTCGGCGCATTGTTTTCTACTTTGCGGTAATCGACGAATACCCACACTTTGGTGTTGTGCCGGTAGGTACGTGCGCCTGTCCATGTTACACGGAATTTTACAATTGGCGTACTGGTGTAAGTTGCACTGATAGTTTCCACCTGCACATTTTGTGCGCTTGCTGCAACGCTTACGAGCATTGCGAAAAGAAAGAAAAATTTTGTTCTCATAATTTTTTATTGTTTATTTGTTGTTACTTTTTGCAGCTTTTGGAGATTGTTTTATATACGTACCCACAAACACAAACGACATTTATAAAACAATCCCCTGCTGCAATTTTTTTCTCATTGCCACTTTTCACGATTTCTACTTTGTTTGTGGGATTTTTTTAAAAAGAAAACGTGAACTTTAATTTATAATTGTCTGAGGTCTCGCAAACCCACATCCGTAAAATAAACTTAAAATTCACGTTATATACATGAATTTACACGGATGTTGAAGTTTTGCGAGTTTCAGACACTAAAATAAAAAAGAACATCAATAGTGCTGCAAATATATTACTTTATTTTTTAATTGCAAATTTTATTTCATCATTTTTATTATTTCGGTTGGATTTACTATTTGAACTTACCATAGCCTCCTCATTTAATCACTGTACCAACACATCAAATTCATTTCGTATCTTTGCAGTGATTAATGGTGAGCGGTTAATGATTAATGGTGAGCGGTGAGTGAAGCTGGCGCCAGCCAATTAATCACATTAAATAATCAGTCACATTAGCACATTAAACAATTAACACATTAAAAAACTACTATGAAAAACTTTGATGTATATTCCCAATGGGACATTGAGCCGGTACAGGGCTTGGGCTGCAAACTGCGGGACAGGAACGGGACGGAATACCTCGACCTGTACGGCGGGCATGCCGTTATCTCTATCGGACATGCGCACCCGCACTATGTGGAGGCGCTCACACAACAAATACAGGCGTTAGGGTTTTATTCCAATGCCGTGCAGTGTTCGTTGCGCGACCGGTTGGCTGGAAAACTGGGGGAATTGAGCGGCTATCCGCACTATGAACTGTTCCTTTGCAACTCGGGCGCCGAAGCCAACGAGAATGCGCTAAAAACAGCATCGTTCCATACCGGGAAGAAAAAATTTATCGCTTTCCGCGGCGCTTTTCACGGTCGCACGTCGGGCGCTGTCGCCGCTACCGATAATCCGGCGATAGTTGCGCCCTTCAACCGCACGGAAAATATTACTTTCCTGCCGCTCAACGACAGCGCCGCCGTAGCGCAGGAACTTGCCGGCGGCGCGTATGCCGGCGTTATCATTGAAGGGATACAGGGCGTCGCGGGCATCATCCTGCCGCAGGACGGCTTTCTGAAAGACCTCCGGGCATTGTGCACAAAGTACCATGCGGCATTGATACTGGACGAAGTGCAGAGCGGCTATGGGCGTACCGGCAAGTTCTTCGCCCACCAGTATGCCGGCATTGAGCCCGATCTGGTTACGGTGGCGAAAGGCATGGGCAACGGTTTTCCGGTCGGCGGCGTGTTGATTGCCCCGTCTATCAAGGCAACGAAAGGAATGCTGGGCAGTACGTTTGGCGGTAACCCGCTGGCATGCGCCGCAGCAATAGCCGTGCTGGAAGTTATCGAACAGGAACAACTGATGAGCAAGGCGGTGGCGCTGGGCGACTACGTATTCCAAGCCTTGAAAGGTGCAACGGTTGTCCGCGAAGTACGCGGGCGCGGGCTGATGATTGGCATTGAACTGGAACCTGAATATGCCGCCGTCCGCCACCGCCTGTTAAGCGAACATAAAATCTTTACCGGCTCCGCCGGCGCAAACGTCATCCGCCTGCTGCCCCCCCTGACGGTAACGAAAGAAGAATTATCGCAGGTTATTAGGATATTGAGGGAGTAGGGGGCTGGCGCCATTGCCCTGCCGCTAATCACCTAACCTAATCCCCGAATTTAATCACTTAATTCCCGAACTTAATCACTCAAAAAAATGAAACAATTCACCTCTGTAAACGACCTGCCCTCTTTGCCTGAAGCGTTGGCATGGGCAAAGGAAGTCAAAGCAAATCCTTTTGCCGGAAGGAAATCCGGGAAGGACAAAACGCTACTGTTGGTTTTCTTCAATTCCAGCCTGCGTACGCGGCTCAGTACCCAGAAAGCCGCGCTAAACCTCGGCATGAACGTGATTGTGCTGGACATTAACCAGGGCGCATGGAAACTGGAAACGGAACGCGGCGTGGTCATGGACGGCGACAAATCGGAACATATACTGGAAGCTATCCCGGTCATGGGCAGTTATTGCGACATCATCGGCGTCCGTGCATTTGCCGGCTTGCAAGACCGTGAACAGGATTATAAGGAAATTATCCTGAACCAATTTATCCGGTATTCCGGCAAGCCGGTGTTTTCCATGGAAGGCGCGACGCGGCATCCGTTGCAGAGTTTCGCCGACCTTATCACTATCGAAGAATATAAGAAAACACCGCGTCCAAAGGTGCTGCTCACATGGGCGCCCGTACCGAAAGCCCTGCCGCAGGCTGTTGCCAACTCGTTTGCCGAATGGATAAACCGGACGGATTACGAGTTTGTCATCACCCATCCCGAAGGCTATGAATTGGACGAAATGTTTGTGCAGGGCGCGACCATTGAATACGACATAGAGAAAGCCTACCGCGGCGCGGACTTTGTATATGCCAAAAACTGGTCGGCATATACCGGCGGGAATTACGGGAAAGTCCTGCACACCGACCGCCGCTGGACAGTAGATGAGCGGAAAATGGCTTTGACGAACAATGCTTACTTCATGCACTGCCTTCCCGTGCGGCGCAACATGATAGTAACCGACGCCGTGATAGAATTACCCACATCCATCGTTATTCCCGAAGCCGCTAACCGCGCGGTATCGGCGCAGGTAGTGCTGCGCGAAATGCTTAAGCATTAGCTTTTCTAATGGTTAGTGGTTAGTGCTGCCGCCGGCAGAAACAATTTACAGATTTACGGATTTACGGATTTACAGATTTACTGATTTAGGATGACGCGCCAGCTAATTTTCAACTTTCAACTTTCAACTAAACCGGCGCGCCAGCTAATTCTCCACTCTCCACTCTCCATTCTCCACTAAAAAAGCGCCAGCTAATTTTCAACTTTCAACTTTCAACTAAACCGGCGCGCCAGCTAATTC
>JAIRLT010000176.1 GCA_031259225.1 Prevotellaceae bacterium | reverse complement strand
TCCATACGCGGTTATTATACGGCGCAGCGGGGGCATTTGTCCATGACACGCTAAAAGTTACTTTTCTTGCGGCATAATCCGTACTGAGCGGCGTAACCGTTACCGCCGCGTTTGCAGTCATGCTCGCAAGCATTGCGAAAAGAAAGAAAAATGTTGTTCTCATAATTTTTTATTATTTAATTGTTATTATTTTTTGCAGCGTTGGAGTTGTTTTCAAACACAAACTTTTTCATAAAACAACCCCCTGCTGCAAATTTTTATCCGCTGCCATTTATTGCAAAGTGTTTTGCTAAATGCACTCTGCAATTCGTTACTCCAACTTTTACTGTGATTTTTCCCCTATTATACAAAAACAATAAGAGCGGACATGGATACAATGCCTACTACTCATTGAGGTTATTGGCAACCTATAAACGTGTAAGCAAAACAACCAATGTCCACTCTTAACATGATTGCTTTCACTTATATTCACATTTATTTTTGGATATTGCCAATATTCCAATGAGTAGAATAAAAGTCAAAGCGATATATTTTAATATATCAAATTCAAAATGTCAAAGAACCATATTAACGGCGCAAATATAAAACAATATTTTTTATCTACAAATTTTTTTTATTTGTTTTTTTCTGGCGCCAGCCAATTCGTAATTCCTAATTTGTAATTCATAATTCTCAAAGTCTTATTCTTTTCCCCTGCCGGCGCCAACGAAGTGTGCTTTCTTGTCTTTGAACAATATATTGAAAGTAGTCAGGCTACCGTAGATGCGCGAAATGTATTGTTGCAAGCCTACTTTGTCTTCGTCAGACAATCCTTTGTGGCTGTTGATATTTTGTTCCAGCACCCGCAGGCGGTCGCGCAGCATCACTATTTTGTGGAAGAAAACTTCGACAGGAATTTCTTTGGACAACGCATCATTGCCGGGTTTCAGGATTAACGTGCCGCCTTGCCAGCGGTCGCCTAATTCGACCTCCTCTTCCAGCCCGTTATAGCGGTCTAAAATTAACGTCAGCGCATTTTCGACTTCTTCCAGCGTCAGCTTCGGCACGCTGTCCTGTGCCGTTTCCGCTTCTTCGACTACTTCCATTTCGCTCATGGCGGTTGATTTCAGCAATGTTATTTTTCCGCCGCGTTCAAAAATAACTTCGTAATGGGTCAAAGAAGCCGTTAAAATATAGCCTGTCCCATAGCGGTCATGTTGTACTTTTGTACCTGTTACCAATTCTTTTCGTTCGTCCATAGTCCTTATATAATTACGAATTTTACGGCATCCTGATTACTGCCTGCTGCTATTGCCCGCTGCCGGCAGCCATTTCCGCAGGTTCACCTGCCCGTCGATAAGGGCGCGCAGCCCGGCTACAGACAAGCGGTCTTGTTGCATCGTGTCGCGGTAGCGGACAGTCACCTGGTCATCCTCCAATGTTTGGTGGTCAATGGTGATGCAGAACGGCGTGCCGATAGCATCCTGCCGGCGGTAACGCTTGCCGATGCTGTCTTTTTCGTCATACCGGCAATTGAAGTCAAGGCGCAAGGTTTGCAGGATTTCCTGCGCTTTTTCGGGCAACCCGTCTTTCTTCACCAACGGCAATACCGCCAGTTTCACCGGCGCCAACACCGGCGGAATACGCAACACTACCCGTTCTTCGCCGTTCCCTAACTGTTCTTCGCAGTAAGCAGCCGAAAGCACCGCCAGGAACGTGCGGTCTAACCCGATAGAGGTTTCTATCACATAAGGCACGTAGCTTTCGTTGGTTTCGGGGTCGAAGTATTGTTGTTTCCGTCCCGAAAATTCCTGGTGGCGTCCCAAATCGAAATCGGTGCGTGAGTGAATACCTTCAAGTTCCTTGAAGCCGAACGGGAAATTAAATTCAATGTCGGCGGCGGCATTGGCGTAATGCGCCAGTTTTTCATGGTTGTGGAACCGGTATTTTTCATTGCCCAGCCCGAGTGATTGGTGCCAGCGCAACCGCTCGTTTTTCCAGTATTCATACCATTTTATTTCTTCGCCCGGACGTACAAAAAACTGCATTTCCATTTGCTCAAATTCCCGCATACGGAAGATGAATTGCCGCGCCACTATTTCGTTGCGGAAGGCTTTTCCGATTTGCGCAATGCCGAACGGGATTTTCATCCGTCCGGTTTTTTGCACGTTTAAGAAGTTTACAAAAATACCCTGCGCCGTTTCGGGACGCAGGTAAATCACGCCGGCTTCGTCGCTCACGCTGCCCAGTTGCGTACTGAACATCAGGTTGAATTGGCGCACGTCCGTCCAGTTGCGGCTGCCCGACACGGGGCAGGCAATTTCGCAATCAAGGATCAATTGCTTCAACGCATCAAGGTCATTGGCGTTGAGCGCGGCGTTCATCTTTGCCTGTATTTCCGCTGCCTTGGCGGCATTACGCAGTACATTGGGATTGGTCGCGCGGAATTGCGCTTCGTCGAATGCTTCGCCAAATTTTTTGCGTCCTTTTTCTACTTCTTTCGTGATTTTATCTTCGATTTTGGCAATATGTTCTTCGAGCAGCACGTCGGCGCGGTAGCGTTTTTTGCTGTCCCGGTTATCAATCAGCGGGTCGTTGAAAGCGCCTACATGCCCCGACGCTTCCCAGATACGCGGGTGCATGAAAATGGCGCTGTCAATGCCGACAATGTTGTCGTGCAGGCGCACCATGGCGTTCCACCAATAATTTTTGATATTGTTTTTCAGTTCCACGCCCATTTGCCCGTAGTCGTATACGGCACCCAGCCCGTCGTAAATCTCGCTCGACGGGAAAATAAATCCATATTCTTTGGCGTGGGCTATCAGGTTTTTGAATAGTTCTTCAGAGGTCATGCGGCGGGTTATTTCAGTTGTTCTTTAAGAAAATTTTCTAACGCATCTTCGCTTATTTTTTTGCCTACAATGATGCCGTCGGCATTTACAAACACATTCTGCGGGATCGACAGGATGTTAAATTGTTTGGCTACCGCATTATTCCATCCTTTCAAGTCGGACACATGGAACCATGTTAATTTGTCGTTGGCGATGGCTTTCAACCATTCGTCTTTTTCCTTGTCGCACGACACGGCGACAATTTCAAAACCTTTGGGATGGTATTGGTTGTAAATCTTCACCAGCGCAGGATTGAAGCGCCGGCACGGACCGCACCA
>JAIRLT010000216.1 GCA_031259225.1 Prevotellaceae bacterium | reverse complement strand
GGTGTATCACGCAACTGTTGTTGCATGCGGCAGCTACCGGACGCGCGAATAAACGGCAGCATTTTATTTCCCTTGCACAGCAACACTTTCAAGTAGCTTGCGGGTTGCTGCAATGCTGTCGTGATTTAAACTTCCTTCCGGCGCGCCACTATGCAACCTTAAATCTTGAAATCTTTGAATTGTGAAATCTTTACATGCTGTTGAGAAAAGGGCAAGCCGTGCCGGCTTGCAGCCCGGCGGCTTTTTTTATTTGCCGTAAAAATAAGGCTCCCGGAGCCGCCGGCAGTTGTAATGCGACGACATACTCTCGCCGTAAGCGCCGGCAGAGTAAATAACCAGCAAATCATTGCGCGAAATTTTATTTAACAGCACGTCCTTGCCGAAACTGTCGGTCGATTCGCACACCGGTCCCACGACGTCGTATTGCTCCGCATCGCCGCCGGACGAGAGGTTTTCTATCTTGTGGTAGGCTTCGTATAGCGCCGGACGGATAAGTTCCGTCATGCCCGCATCAATAACTGCAAATTTTTTTGTACTGCCTTCTTTTACGTACAGGACTCTTGTAAGCAGCGTCCCGCATTGCCCCACCAAAGAACGCCCCAATTCAAAATGGATATGTTGCCTGTCGTAACGTTTCAAATATTTATCGAACAGTTGGAAAAATACAGCGAAATCAGCTATTCTTTTTTCCTCCGGGGCATAATAGTCTATTCCCAAACCGCCGCCAACGTTTACATGTTTCGGCAGCAAATCCATCCCCGCCAAGCGCTCCTGAATTTCATTGACACGAAGGCACAGGCTATGGAAATTTTCCATGTCCGTTATTTGCGAACCGATATGGAAATGGATGCCCTTAAATGCTATATTTTTCAATGCAGGCAATGTTTTCAACACGGTGTCCAGCAAGTCGAGGTTGATACCGAATTTATTTTCCTTGAAGCCGGTGATGATGTGGCGATGCGTATTCGCCATGATATCGGGGTTGATACGCAAGGCGACCGGCGCTATCCGGTTTCGTTTTCCTGCTAGTTCGTCCAGCACTTCCAGTTCCGCGAGGGATTCCACATTGAAGCAAAAAATGTCTTTATCCAATGCCAGCGCTATTTCCCAATCGGCTTTCCCGACGCCTGCATATACGATTTTCCCGGCAGGGAACCCGGCGTCCAATGCAGCTTGGATCTCGCCGCCGCTCACGCAGTCGGCGCCCAAGCCACACGCAGCTATCTGCTGCAAAATGCGGTGATTGAAATTCGCCTTTACCGCATAATGAATTTCGTAATGATACTTTGAGGCTTCGCTTTGCGCTACCTTTAAGGTCGCGTCCAACAACGCGGTATCGTATAAATAGCACGGTGTAGGCAACGTTTCAAGCGTAGCTGCCGGTGGAAAAAGGGAAATATTTTTCATAATTATAAGTTAAGAGTAAAGTGTGAAGCGTAAGGTGTGAAGCGGGCTTTTGCTGCAAATGTAACCGGAATACGCTTTACTCTCTACGCCTTTTGTATAAAGTGGAAATGGGGTCCGAAACGTTCAAAAGCCGCCCTGTCCAATGCTTCGCGGTGGTCGGGATGCGCTATGCCGATAATCAACTTTGCGCGTTCCTGCAATGTTTTCCCATACAAATTGACTGCACCGTATTCCGTTACGAACCAATGAATGTGGTTGCGTGTGGTAACGACCCCCGTGCCGGGAGTGAGCACCGGCGCAATTTTGCTGATGCCTTTGTTGGTTACCGACGGCATGGCGATAATCGCTTTCCCGCCTTCGGATAGCGACGCTCCATAGATGAAATCTATTTGCCCGCCCACGCCGGAATAAAATGTAGTGCCTAACGAATCGGCGCCTACCTGCCCGGTGATGTCCACCTGCAATGCCGAATTGATAGCCGTTACTTTCGGGTTCTTCGCAATGACGAACGGGTCGTTCGTATATTGCACATCCTGCATCAATACCATAGGATTATCGTCAATGAAATTATAGCAGTTTTGCGAACCCATCAGGAACGTGGAAACCATTTTCCCCTTGTCCAGCGTTTTGTTGGCGCCATTGATAACGCCCTTTTCCACCAGCGGCAATACGCCGTCGGCAAACATTTCGGTGTGGATACCCAAATTTTTGTGATTGCCCAATTGCGCCAACACCGCATTGGGAATAGCGCCGATGCCCATTTGCAATGTTGCACCGTCTTCGATAAGCGCCGCACAGTTTTTTCCGATAGCCGTTTCCACTGCGTCGGGTTCGGCGAAGTGCGCGGGTTCCAGCGGGGTGTTGTCTTCCACGAAGAAGTCAATCCAGTTGGCGGAAATCATCGCATCGCCCCAAGCGCGCGGTACTTTTGAATTGACTACCGCCACTACCTTGCCGCCGGATTTGCGGGCGGTTTCAATAGCCGCCAGCGTAGCGTCCACCGAAGCGCCGAGCGATACAAAGCCGTGCCTGTCGGGCGAAGAGACCTGTATCATTGCCACATTGCAGGGCAATACATTTGTGCGGTACAGCTTTTGCGTTTCACTCAAAAAAACGGGAATGTAATCAGCATAACCGGCTTGGACGCCTTTGCGCACATTCGCCCCCACAAAAAAAGCATCGTGTTGGAAAATGCCTTCATACTGCGCTTCCGTATAAGGGGCGGAACCTTCGGTATGCAAATGATGAATGTGTACATTCTTCAGCTCGCCGCGGCTGCCGCGTTCGCACAAGGCTTTGATGAGAATTTGCGGAGCGCTTGCCACACTACTGAAATGTACGTGGTCGTTTGATTTTACTACTTTCACCGCTTCCTGCGGCGTAACAAATTTAAAGTTCATACGTTGTTTTATTAAGTTATTTGTATTTCCATTCCAAAAAAAATCATGCAAAGATAAGAAAGATTTACGGATTTTGCCCACAGATGAAAATAGGTGGCAGAAGATCCAACGTCCGGAGCTTTAACTCCAACGTCTGCGGCTATTGTAAACGACAATTACAAATACCCTTTTGCACCTTAAATATCCGGTGATATTTGGTACATGAACCTGCGCTATTATTTTAAGCAAACCGCATTTTCTCATATTCGGGGAAAAACGTATCTTTGCGTCCATTTTAAAAATTTAAAGCAATGAAAGCATTCGTATTTCCCGGACAGGGAGCACAATTTTCAGGAATGGGCAAAGACTTGTACGAGCAGGTACCGCAAGCAAAGGAGCTGTTCGAGCAGGCAAACAGCCTGCTTGGGTTCCGTATTACCGACAGCATGTTTTCCGGCAGCGCCGACGATTTAAAACAAACCGGGGTTACGCAACCGGCGGTATTTTTACATTCGGTCATTTTAGCAAAAATATTACCGGGCTTTGCCCCGAAAATGGTTGCCGGGCACTCATTGGGCGAATTTTCCGCCCTGGTCGCCGCAGGGGCGATGAGTTTTGAAAACGGACTGAAATTAGTCGCCGCCCGCGCCGCAGCCATGCAAAAAGCCTGCGAACAGCAACCCTCTACTATGGCAGCCATACTTGGTTTGGACGATAGCAAAACCGAAGAAATTTGCCGTGAAATCGACGGCATTGTCATCCCCGCCAACTACAATTGCCCGGGGCAATTAGTTATTTCCGGCACGGTAGCTGCGGTGGAAATTGCCTGCGAACAACTGAAAGCCGCCGGCGCCAAACGCGCCATGTTGCTGCCGGTAAGCGGCGCATTCCATTCGCCTTTGATGGAACCGGCGCGGCTGGAACTGGAAGCTGCCATCCATGCTACGCCCTTCAAGTCGCCGCGTTGCCCGGTGTACCAGAACGTCGATGCCAAGCCCTACACCGACCCCGAACAAATCAAGAAAAACCTGATAGCCCAACTCACCGCACCCGTCCGCTGGACGCAGATTATCCAAAACATGGTGGTAGACGGCGCTACTGACTTCGTGGAACTGGGTCCCGGCGCCGCCCTGCAAGGAATGATTAAGAAAACCGCCCCCGAAGTGACGGTCGAAAGTAAACAGTCGCTGTAAATAAAATGCAGCCGGTTTGTATAATCCGGAAAAATATACTACTTTTGCAATCCGAAATTTGAAAAAAGAAAAAGGAATTATATGAAACAACATCTTCATCCCGAAAATTACCGCTTGGTGGCGTTTAAAGACATGTCGAACGACCATACGTTTGTTACCCGCTCAACGGTGCAAACGCGCGAAACTATTAACCTTGACGGCGTGGAATATCCTTTGTATAAAGTCGAAATTTCCAACACCTCGCATCCGTTCTACACCGGCAAAATGAAATTGGTGGATACCGCCGGCAGGGTGGATAAATTCCGCAACCGCTACAAAAAAGCGCTGGAAGCAAAAAAATAAGGTTGTATAACAAATGAAAGCAGGCTGTTTTTTCAAGCAGCCTGTTTTTTTATTTTTTGTAACTTTGAAAAAATAAATTGACATTGTCCCATGCTGTTATTTTATACTCCTGATATTTCCGGCGGGCGTTATGTGCTGCCGGAAGAAGAAAGCAAACACTGCCTTCGCGTGCTGCGGCTTTCGGTGGGCGACATCTTGCACCTGACCGACGGCAAAGGCGCTTTATACACCGCTCAAATCACGGATGACCGCATTAAACATTGCGAAATAAAAATTACCGGTAAACAGGAAAATTACGGCGTACGTAATTATTACCTGCATCTGGCGGTAGCGCCCACCAAAAACAACGACCGGTACGAACAACTGTTAGACACGGCGACCGAAATAGGTATCGACGAAATTACGCCTGTGATATGCGACCGCTCCGAACGCCGGACAGTAAACACCGGACGGTGGGAAAAAATACTGGTCGCCGCAATGAAGCAATCGCTTAAAACGCGCTTACCGCAACTGAACCCGCCCGCCGCCTTTGACGACTTTATCCGGCAACCTTTCGACGGCGGAAAGTACATTGGCTGTTGCTATCCGGATATACCGCGCGAACCATTCTGGAAAGTGTTGCCGCCAAGCCGGCGCATCGTAATGCTCATCGGTCCTGAAGGCGACTTCTCGGAGCGCGAGATACAAGCCGCCCTGCAAGCCGGGTTCAAAGCAATTACTTTCGGCGAAAGCCGCTTCCGCGTCGAAACCGCCGGAATGATTGCCTGCCTGGCAACCTATATGAATTAATTTACAGATTTACGGATTTACAAATGCAGGCTGGCGTCCGTGCGCTTGCCGCGACTTACGGCTTATGACTTACAACCCACGACTTATTAAAATCATCACGCTTGGTTGCGCTAAAAATTTGGTGGATTCCGAACGGCTGATGCAGCAGTTGCAAGCGGCGGGTTTCCATGTACGGCACAGCGACCATGCCGCCGGCGCAAAGACCGTTCTTATCAATACCTGCGGATTTATCAATGACGCGAAAGAAGAATCGGTGAATACTATTTTGTCGGTGATTGCAGCAAAAAAACGTGGCGGCGTGGAACGTATCTTTGTGTTCGGTTGCCTTTCGCAACGCTACCGGCATGAGTTGCAGCAAGAGTTGCCCGAAGTGGACAGGTTTTTCGGCGTGGAGGAATTTGATAAGATTGTGGAAACGCTGGGCGGCGTGCCATCCCCGAAATACCTTACCCGGCGGGCGATTGCCACTCCGCCGCATTATGCGTACCTCAAAATCTCGGAAGGATGCAACTGGGGATGCGCCTACTGCGCTATCCCGCTTATTCGCGGGAAGCACCGTTCGACGCCTGTTGAACAGTTGGTGGTGGAAACAAAATTGCTGGCGGCGCGCGGCGTGAAGGAACTGCTGATTACCGCACAGGATACGACATATTACGGCATAGACCTCTATGGCTACCGCCGTTTGCCCGGACTCTTAACCGCCCTCTCGGAGGTGAAAGGCATCGAATGGATACGCTTGCATTACGCCTATCCTGCACAGTTTCCCGAAGACGTGTTGCCGGTTATGCGCGATAATCCGAAACTTTGCAAGTATTTGGATATTCCGCTGCAACACATATCCGGAAAGGTTTTGAAGAATATGCGCCGCGGCATCAATAGCCGGCAGACGCGCGCGCTGGTTGAAAAACTGCGTGCGGAAATACCCGGCATTGCCTTGCGCACTACCCTGATTGTAGGGCATCCGGGCGAGGACGATGCGGCTTTCCGCGAACTGGAAGATTTCGTAGAAGAAACGCGCTTCGAGCGGCTCGGCGTGTTCTGTTATTCCGAAGAGGAAGGTACTTACGGGGCGCAGCATTTCACGGATACCATTCCCGACAGGGAAAAGCAGGCGCGCCGCGACCGTATCATGTCCCTGCAAGCGCGCATTTCGCAACAACTGAACGAAGAAAAAATCGGGAAAACCTTCCGTACCCTTATTGACCGGCAGGAAGACGGTTACTGCGCCGGTCGCACGCAGTACGATACGCCGGAAGTGGACGGCGAAGTGCTGGTTTCGACGGCAAACAATGCCCTCCAACCGGGAAAGTTTTACGACGTCCTTATCACGGCGGCGGAAACATATGATTTGTTCGGGAGTTATTCCGCACCGTAGAACAGGGCAAGGGGGATTTACAGGTAATGGTTAATGCTTAGTGGTTAGTGCTGGCGCACCGGTTTAGTTGAAAGTTGAAAGTTGAAAGTTAGCTGACGCGCCAGCCAATTAGAAATCAGAAATTAGAAATTGCGCCGGCGCGTCAGCCTCATCTTAACATTAGCACATCTTCACATTTTCACATTAGCCGGCGCGTCAGCCAATCAGAAATTAGAAATCAGAAATTGCGCTGCCGCGCCAGCCTCATTTTCACATTAGCACATTAATCACATTACTTTTTTTCGTATATTTGTAGAAACTTAATAATAGATAACAATACTATGGCAACAATTAAAACAACTTATCTCGGGAATTTACGGACAGAGATAGAACATGTGCAGTCCGGTCAGAAAATCATTACCGACGCGCCGCTCGACAATCACGGCAAAGGCGAGTTTATTTCCCCCACCGATATTTTTACGGCTGCTTATACCAGTTGTATTTTTACGATTATGGGCATCGCCGCTGAAACGCACGGTTTCTCGATTGACGGTATAAGCGCCGAAACAACAAAAATCATGGCGGAAAATCCGCGCCGCGTGGCGAAAATAAAAGTGGCTATCAAAATGCCGCACAATAACTATTCCGACAAGGAACGCCGCATCATCGAAGCCGTACCCCGCCAGTGTCCTGTAGCCAACAGCCTGCACCCCGGTCTCGAAAAAGAAGTGACGTTTGAGTATCCGGCGTAAAGGGGGAAAGGTGAAGGGGGAAGGGTGAAGGGTGAAAGGGGAAAAGGTAAAGGGTAAAGGGGGAAACTTCTTCAACGTTCAACTTTCAACTTTCAACTCTCAACTTTCAACTAACTTAGTTATACAGCTAAAAAAATGAAGAAAACGGCTCTTATTACCGGCGCAACGTCGGGCATTGGGGAAGCGACGGCGAAACGTTTAGCCGCCGGACATTATAATGTTATTATTACCGGTCGCCGCAAAGACCGCCTGCTGGCGTTTTCCGGATACCTTAAAAATACTTATCCGGTGGACGTGTTGCCGCTGTGTTTTGATGTATGCGACTTCGAGCAAACCGGGAAAAGCCTGGGCAGCCTGCCGGAGTCTTGGCAAGATATCGATATCCTCATCAATAATGCCGGCTTGGCTTCCGGCTTGGAAGCGCTGGACAACGGGCAGCCGGACGACTGGCAACGCATGATTGATACCAACATCAAAGGCTTGCTCTATGTTACCAAAATCATTGCGCCTTTTATGATCGCCCGCCGCAAAGGACACATCATAAACATTGGCTCTATTGCCGGGCGCGAAGTATATGCCAACGGCAACGTATATTGCGCCACGAAACATGCCGTTGACGCCCTCACAAAAAGTATGCGGATGGAATTTTTGCCCTATGGTATCCGGGTGTCGCAGGTAGCGCCCGGGGCGGTGGAAACGGAATTTTCCCTCGTGCGTTTCAAGGGCGACCGGTTGCGCGCCGACGCCGTGTATGAAGGTTTCCATCCTCTGGAAGCCGCCGATATTGCCGACGTCATTGCCTACATAATTAATTGCCCGCCGCACGTGAACATTGCCGATGTGCTGGTGCTGCCGGCAGCGCAAGCCGGCGCTACGATGATACACAGGACTTGACCCCGGAAAACGGTCGCATAGCGGCTGCGGGCAATTCCCAATCCGTAATTTTTTCTTATATTTGCCGTCTAAAACAAACGAATTATGGAACAACAGAAAGAAATCAACATCGAACTGAAAGAAGAGGTAGCACAGGGAACGTATGCGAACTTTGCCGTTATCGCACATTCGCAAAGCGAGTTTATATTGGACTTTGTGTGTATCCTGCCGGGCATGCCCAAAGCGCAGGTGAAAAGCCGTGTTATCCTTACGCCCGAACATGCCAAACGGCTGCTCAGTGCATTACAGGATAATATTTCAAAATATGAAACAACGCACGGGAAAATTAAAACCAACGAAAGCGCGATGGCTATTCCGCTGGCGTTTGGAAATAATACGGCGCAAGCGTAAGCAAACCGGTTTAAAAACCAGCAATTGAAAAGTATGAAATCACTCAAAATTGTAGTACTGGCAAAGCAAGTGCCGGACACGCGCAATGTAGGGAAAAACGCCATGAAAGAAGACGGAACGGTGAACCGCGCCGCCCTTCCTGCGATTTTTAACCCCGAAGACCTGAATGCACTGGAACAGGCATTGCGTCTCAAAGACCGGGTACCCGGCGCGACCATCCAATTATTAACCATGGGACCGGGACGCGCGGCTGACATCATCCGCGAGGGCTTGTTCCGCGGCGCGGACGGCGGCGTGCTGCTGACCGACCGCAAATTTGCCGGCGCCGATACGCTGGCAACGTCCTATGCACTGGCGCAGGCTATCCGCAAAATAAATCCCGACGTCATCATCGCCGGACGGCAGGCTATCGACGGCGACACGGCGCAGGTAGGTCCGCAGGTAGCCGAAAAACTGCACTTGCCGCAAGTAACGTATGCCGAAGAAATCCTTTCTTACGACGGTCGGAGGCTGCAAATCAAACGCCGCCTTGAACGGGGCGTAGAAACCGTTTCGGCGCCGCTGCCGCTGGTGATTACCGTACACGGGTCGGCGCCCGCGTGCCGGTCGCGCCATGCGAAACAACTGATGAAGTACAAACGCGCCAAAACCTTGTCGGAATTTCAGGAAGCCGGCAACGATGCTTATGACAGCCAGCTGCCCGGTTATTTGCGTATCACCGAATGGGGCGTAACCGACGTAGGCGGGGAAGAAGCCCAATTCGGCTTGTCCGGCTCGCCAACCAAAGTGAAAAAAATTGAAAATATCATATTCCAGTCCAAAGCATCGAAGCGCCTCACCGCCTCCGACGCTGATGTGGATACCTTGATAAAAGAACTGATGACCAATCATACCATCGGTTAAGAGTGAATATAAATTACAGGAATAAGGCGCTTAATAAAGTATTTTACGTTGGCACGCCAACTGCTTAACCGCCTAATCACTTAATCACAGCATAAAATGAATAATATTTTAGTTTATTGCGAAATGGAAGACGGCAGAATTGCCGATGTTAGTCTGGAACTGCTCACCAAAGGGCGCGGACTGGCGGCGCAATTGGGTTGCCAACTTGAAGCGCTGGCTATCGGACACCCACTGGACGGCGTCGAGAAAGAACTGGTAAACTATGGCGCAGACATTGTACACCTCGCCGGCGACGCCCGCCTGTCGCCTTTCCGCACTTTGCCGCATGCCGCTATTACTGTCGGCGTAATCAAGGAAGGGCAGCCGCAGATTGTATTGTTTGGGGCGACCAGCGTAGGTCGCGATTTGGCGCCGCGCGTATCCAGCGCCCTGAAAAGCGGTTTGACTGCCGACTGCACCAGCCTTGAAATCGGCGACCATAGCGATAACAAAGGCAATACATCTAAAAACCTGCTCTACCAAATTCGCCCGGCTTTTGGCGGTAACATCATTGCCACGATCATCAATCCCGAACACCGCCCGCAGATGGCTACCGTGCGCGAGGGCGTGATGAAGAAAGAACCGGTAAGCGCGCCCAAAGCCGCAGATGTAAGAAAGGTGAACGTAGCACAATACCTTTCCGACGCGGATTTTGTAGTGGAAATTCTCGAACGCCACATCGAAGAACGCAAAGTGGATATTAAAGGCGCAGGGATTATTGTTTCCGGCGGCTACGGCGTGGGCAGCAAAGAGAATTTCAGGTTACTGTTTGATTTGGCGTCCGTATTGGGTGGGGAAGTAGGCGCTTCACGCGCCGCAGTGGATGCGGGCTTTGCCGACCATGCGCGGCAAGTCGGGCAGACAGGCGTTACCGTCCGTCCGAAACTGTATATTGCTTGCGGTATTTCGGGACAAATCCAGCATACGGCGGGAATGGAACAGTCGGCGATGGTGATTTCCATCAATACCGACGCCACCGCCCCCATCAACCAGATTGCCGACTATGCCATTGT
>JAIRLT010000162.1 GCA_031259225.1 Prevotellaceae bacterium | reverse complement strand
AAACCGCCATCTTTTGTATTATAAAGCAACGCCTGTCTGTCACAAATGCGACAATACACATGCGATGCTATATATAGCCAGTAATTTTTATTCACACTAACCATATCCGGTGTTTTTTTATTCTACAACAACTTCTTCCATGATCCGGTAATAATCTTCCGGAT
Organism: Prevotellaceae bacterium; assembly: GCA_031259225.1. GTDB lineage: Bacteria > Bacteroidota > Bacteroidia > Bacteroidales > UBA932 > JAIRKX01. The sequence goes on along the minus strand of JAIRLT010000162.1, from coordinate 3,024 downwards.
GCTTTCGTAAAAAATCCATTTGGGCGGCTTTGTATTCTTCAAACGCTTGTTTGTTCATAAACCCGTAACAAACAGGACTGCCCTCCAAATCGTTTAAATTAAAAATGCACTGAATACAAGATTTGGTGTTTTGGCATTTACCGCATTGCTTTTCTATTTTTGCATAATAAGCGTTGTATTTGTCGGCAATAGCTTGTAAGTTCAAATTTACGCCAGCTTCTGATACTGAGCCTAAGGCAAATTGCTGCCCAATACGTTCGCATGGTAAAATTTTGCCGTTCACGGTAACAAACATTTTCTTACCAAAAGGCAAACAAGTGCCGGTAGGAATGTGTTTGGTATTGGATTGGTCAAATAGCAAATCTGTATAATCGCGATACGTAAAGCCGCCATGCTGCTGTAAAAAAATACCCATGTTTTGGTAGCTTCCTGTTTTAAGGAACATATCCTGTTCTATGGCTTCGTAATTTTCGGACTGGTGCAGGCTTTCATAAGAATTACGGTAGGATTGTTGAAACAGTTCGATTTTATCCGGCCGGATACCCATGTTGTTCAACTCGCCAATGCTCGGGATTTTATTGTATTTTTCTGTGATGAACCGGTAAATATCTTCTACAGAATTGCGGTTGTGCAGCACCGCATTGAAATTAACGTGTTGTTCAAAATAATCAGGATATTTTCCCTGCAGTGCATCCACATTTTTGATAATGCGCGGAAACGCAGGGTTTCCCGCATTGTCTACCCTGTATGACGTATTATACTCGTTGCCATCCAAGCTGACCAATACATTAAATTGATGTGCGGCCAAATAATCCATGTAGCGGTCGAGTAAAATAGCATTGGTAGTCATGGAAAACGTAAAGCTACGGTGCGGGCAATGCAGGTTTTCCACATAGTTTACAATGGCTTCGATAAACGGCATATTCAGCAGCGGCTCGCCGCCGTAAAAGCTGATATATACATTGCGCTTCGCCGACGCATTTTGCGCCGAGTTCCACAGCGTTGTTAAATAATCTATCAACTGCAGCGCCGCATCCTTGTTTATCATTTTGTTTTCCCGTTTATCATAGTCATCATAAAACTCACCGTAACCACAGTATCTGCAACGCAGGTTACAAGCGTCAGTTACTTCAAAGGTGAGCTGCTTAAGATTAGCCAATTGTTGCTTGACATGGTTAGCCATTAAATAGGGTTGTCTTCTCATAGTGCTTACCAAAGTTTAAATTTTGCAGTAGCCAGAATTTGTGCCGGACGTATGTCATAGACATGTATAAAGGCGCTGACGGCGTCATAAGTGGCGGTAACGTATTGACCCGCATTAAAAATGTTTGACCATACGCAGGATAGTTCCACGTTCTTAAATTTATAACTCGCGCTTACATCGGCAAACGACTTATTCCGCCCTTCCGAAACGGCGTTGTGGTAATAGTGCTCATACGTTGCGGCAAGCGTCAGTCCGGTCAAGGGAAATAGGCGAAAAGTAACACGATTGGATACTGAACGAATGAGCGGATAAGTTGCCCTCATGTCTTCAATAATGCTCTTTCTCTCGCTCCATGAAAGCGAATAGTCTATTCCACCCCATGAGGCAAACTGCGATTTTATAGTGGGATTAAAACTATAATGACGGTAACGAAAATCAACCAATTGACCTTGACTTATCTGCGCTGCCGCCGTTTCATAATAATTGGCCGATAGTGACACTGTACTGTGTAAAGCATACAGGTTTTTACTGATAGAACTGTTTACGCCATACGTCTTGGAAACATTAGATTGATTAATGCTGTTTTGTACTTGTAACAACCCTGCATAACTTTGCGCGCAGAGCAGGTTGGAATGAAACTCTTCATAAAACACATCCACGTTGGCAAACAAAGCTTTCAAGGCATTGCGGTAAATGACACGAAAACCGTAGTTATGCAATTTGGTGTCGGCCAACCGGCCATCGTTACGGTTGAAATTGCGGTAATTTTGCATTACATAGCCGGTATAACCGTTTCGAAGGTTGCCGGTATGCTGCGTGAAATTATAATTTGCTTTTAGCTTCCAATACGTGCCAATATCATAGGTAACGGCTATGCCCGGGTTACATACCAACCGGTTAATAGTACGGTGCATCTGCAAAAATTTATCTTCTATTTGTAAAAGAAGATAGCTTACCGGTAACGACAGTTCTGCTCTGAAATGACGCTGCGAATAACTATATTCACCGGTAACAAATGCTTTGTAGGTATCCCAATGCAGGTTGTTTTGCATGCTGTCGGGAGCGGCGGCCGGAGCGGTGCTAAGGAATGACACCGGTTGCAGTACGGATTGTAACGATTGCAAAGAAATATCCAACCCGCCATAATAATTTTGGCGAAAACCGCGCTTATTTATGGAGAAAGAAGCCGTCGTAAGGGATGCAAACCGGTTGTACTCCAGTGTCTGCTGAAGGCTCCGGAATGGCTTCCCTTCATTCACCACCGCTGCATAAAGACCCGGCTGAATGGCTAACTGTTGAGGCGTATGTGCAAATCCATTGAAAGAATAAATCCGGAAGGCTTTTTCATCGGGTAAGGTTTTTATCAATTCAAAATTATTGAAAAAATAATACTCGTCCGTTTGTAATTGCTGATGGACGGTGTCCACTATTCCACCCGCATCATCCCATGCCGCTTGCAGGTTGATGGTATTGTTTAGATAAAAATTATTTTTGTTGGTGCTGATTTTAATCGCGGCATCCAAATTGTTGGCGCTCTGCCGAGCATTTAACAGTTCCGTTACTTGCAATGTGCTATCCGGCGAAAGATAATACAAAGAGCGGGAATAACTTGATTTTTTCCGGTAGTCGTTGTAGTACGACACATTGGCGGTCAGTTCGTATTCGCGGGGCAACATCGTGAGTACATTTGCGGAAAGGGCATGAATATTATTGAACAGGTATCGTTCCGTGCTGATGGGGGGCGGTGTGGGTGACAGCACCGATAAAAAGCGTCCATTGTCCAAATAATTTCTTGAGGATGAATAAAAAGACGTGAGTTC
>JAIRLT010000027.1 GCA_031259225.1 Prevotellaceae bacterium | reverse complement strand
GTACGGTGAGGGGGCTTAAAATCCGCACGCCGTTAATTTCGCCGCCGTTCAGCAGCATGGCTGCGAGGGTAGCCAGGTCTTCGGCATTGGAGAATACTCCCGCATTGCCCGATATGCCGTCGTTAAGGATATTGGCGAGCGGGTCATGCACTTTGCCCCGAAGCACCGAGCCGTCGGCTTGTTTTTCTGTGGGGGCGACCCATTCCAGCGTTTCGCCGGTGGGGTTATAATCGGTATGGCGCATCCCCAGCGGTTGGAAAATATTTTGCTGCGCGAAGTGTTGCAGGCTACAGCCGGTAATGTTTTGCACGATGTGTTGCAGGGTGATAAAGTTCAGGCAACTGTAATCGAATACCGTTCCCGGCGCGTTGTTGCGTTTCACGTTAGAGATATGGGTCAGCAAACCTTCCGGATTGGGAACGGTGTAGGTTTGTTGCAATTCCTCCACCGGCGCGTATGGCGGCAGCCCGGACGTGTGTGTCAGCAGTTCGATGATGCGGATATTCTTTTTCCGTCCGCTCACGCTGTCTGTCCACGGCTCAAATCCGGGAATGTAGAGCGAGACATTATCCTGCAGGCGGAGTTGCCCGCGTTCCAGCAGCAGCATCACCGAGATGGCGGTAGATACGGATTTACTCACCGACGCCAAATCAAACACCGTATTCGTGGTCATGGGCAACGTATCCGGATAGACCTGTTTGTTACCATACGCTTTCAGGAATGCCAGCTTGTTGTGCCGCACTACGGCGACCACCGCGCCCGGTATGTCGCCTTTCCGTATGGACTGGTGTACGGTACTGTCGATATAAGTTAATTTTTTTGCATCCAGTCCGGCTGCATCCGGGCTGGTTTTTTGCAACGACCCTTCCGTCGCCGTTCCGCATCCCCACAGGAGGAGCGCCAAGAATAATAAGGTTGTTTTCATGATTGTTTGATATGATTACTGTTTGATTTTAGGTAATTCATGTTTTAGTTTGTCATATATTTCTTGCCAAGTATTCTGATAAAGGTTAGTAGATTTATTGGATAGTTTAGCAAAGGTAGCAGAGCTGTAAAATAAATCCGTAGCGACAACTTCATCAATTCCCCTGTCAACCATCAATGCTGCAACAAGCGGCTCTGTAATATGTACAATATTAATAGAAGTGGTCTTATCTTGTCGTTTCAGCATTTGTAAAGATTTGAGTGTGCAAAAACATATTTGATGCGTGTCCTCGTGATATCGAAGTTCTTTAAGAAAGTCTGCTTTAGTAATTAGGTTTGCCAGATAATCATTTATGCGGTTTGCTACTTTATCATCGGCAATAGGTCCCTCTACAATATCAAAATCGTGCCGTTGTTCACTCGTTGACTCATCCCGGTTTAATATGACAAAATCAAGCCAATCTTCGTTATATTCGCTAAATCGTAACACTCTATACCGGGTATCTGTGAAAGCCCGTTCATAAAATGTAAATTCAGTTACGTAACCCTCTGTATGGTGTTTACGTCCCATTACTTTTGCCCAGTTTTCGGCATGTTTACGATTTTTTGTTACATAGAAGCCTCGTCCAAAATCTTTATTGGATAAACTTTTGATTAAATCAATCCGTATAATTTCCGTATAACTTCCATGATAAACCTGCATTACCGTTGCCCCCCATTTTCATAACAAATATCGTATAAATCTCTCACCGTCCAAAACGGATTATCGGTATGCAATGCCCACCAATGTTCATGAAGGAATTGCAGTCCCCCATACTTCTTCAAATATTTGTATGCTTCTTGAATGTTCATTTTGTAAGCATCTGCAAATTCAGGGATGATAAAAGCAATAAAACTTATTTTATCACTGATGGCTTTATCTAACTTCTGTTGCATACAGCTTATGACTTGCGGCTTTTTATTAAGCACAGTAGCCCGATGAACGTAAAGGCGGCATTCATAATCAGCAGTTCGTAGCTGAACTTATAGCCGTTGAGCCATGTTTCGGAGTTCAGGTCGATAAGCAGGCAGAGCGCCGGCGAGAGCAGGGCAACTAAGGGCAGGTATTTATCCTTGACCGTCCATTTGGTGAATATGCCGAAAGCAAACATCCCCAATATTGGACCATACGTATAGCTTGCCAGTACATACACGGCATTGATGACCGACGTATTATTCAACAGGTTTATCACCACAATCACTATGCCCATCAACACTGCCATGCCGACGTGCACTTTTTTCCGCCGGCTGGCTATTTGCGCTTCCGTTCCCTGTTTGGCGCTTTGGAGTATATCCACCGTAAACGAGGTGGTCAGCGAGGTCAGCGCCGAACCCGCCGCCGCGTACGCCGCCGCAATCAGCCCGATGATAAACAGGACGCCGACCACTACCGGGAAATAACCGCCGGTAGCCAGCAACGGGAACAGGTCGTCGCTCTTTTCGGGAATAGCCACATGGTTACTTGCCGCAAATATATATAACAGTACGCCCAACAGCAAAAACAGGTAGATGACCCCGAATTGCAACAGCCCGCTGGTGATAATGTTCTTCTGCGAGTCTTTTGGGTTTTTGCAACTCAAATGCTTTTGCATAAAATCCTGGTCGAGTCCGGTCATGGCAATCACTGTGAACGCGCCTGCGAGGAACTGTTTGAAGAAATACCGTTTATCGTTGATATCATCGAAGAAGAAGATCTGCGAATAGTCATGCGCATTGATTGCCGCCCACATTTCGCCGAAATTGAAGCCCAGCCCGGAAGCGATATAATAAATACACATCACCACCGATACAATCAGGCACAGGGTCTTGAACGAGTCCGTCCATATCAGCGTTTTCACGCCGCCCCTGTAAGTATATAACCACGTCAAAGCCATAGATACCGCCACATTCAGCAGGAACGGCAGGTGGAAAGGCTCGAACACCAGTAATTGCAGTACGAAACATACCAAATACAGGCGCACCGCCGCCCCCAGCATTTTGGAGATAAAGAAAAACCATGCCCCCGTTTTGTAGGACGCTATCCCGAAACGATTGGATAGGTATTCGTAAATCGACGTTAAATTCATTTTATAGAACAGCGGGATGAGCACAAAGGCAATAATAAATTGCCCGGCGACAAACCCTAACGCCATTTGCAGGTAGGCAAAACTATTGCCCGCCACCATGCCCGGCACCGACACGAACGTTACGCCCGATATCGCCGAGCCGATCATCGCAAAAGCAACGACATACCACGAAGATTTTCGATTACCGACAAAGAAACTTTGGTTATCGGCTTTGCGGCTCGTGAGCCACGAAATGCCGAACAATGCGGCAAAGTAAGCGACAACGGTCAATAAGATAAAAAGAGGGTTCATTTACTAAAGGTTAAAAATTAATGTTGCAAAGGTATTCAATTTTATTAAAATAATCAATAGTCACTGGTTTTCGCTACCTCAACGCAAAAAAATTTGCGGTTAAAAAATAAAGTAATATATTTGCAGCGTTTTTATGCTCTTTGATATGTTGAGCGTTTTATTTATCATCGAAACCTTCATCATTTCAATTACCAAAAATAAAACCAAAACCATGTGCTAAGCGTGGCTTTGTTTATATTTGGTAAAGGTATGACGGACCTCTGTGATAATAAATAAAAGCCACGTTTTTTATTGGAACAAGTAAAAAATAAATAATATTTATAAAAAATTTATGGTTATGAAAAAAAAGTCATGGTTCTATCTTTTATTGCCCTTTTTATTAGGTATACTACTCGTTGCATGGGTAGCGGTTAGTTTTTGGCAAATATTCGGACTGTTATAAATTTAAAAATATATTATGAAACAAATCAAACCTGTGCCGTATTATACCCAATGCGACACGTACGAATTTAAAAGGCTGGCGGGCGAAATACGCACCGTGTTCCTGCCGCTGGTTGCACGGCGGTTTGACATGCACCACCTGAATGGTTTCCCGCATCATGCGATTATCCGGTATGTCGCCCGGTGGAAAAAGGATTACCCATATTACCTGCGCGCCGATATTGCCAAATATTATCCCTCCGTGCAGGTGGCGAAAGTAGTGGCGCAAACACAGATTGCTTACCGCGATTTGCTGGGACTGCCGTACGTTCCAAAAAAATTCAAAGACCGTTTTTTCCTCCGCATTGCCGGCTGGATGCGTTCCCTGCCAATGGAACAGGGCATCCCGCTCGGCAGCGCTATGAGCGCCATTCTCGCGCCACTGGCGCTGCTTCCCTTGTGGCTGGCGGTGAAACGCAAGTACAAAGTAAAGCTCCTCGTGTTTATGGACGACGTGCTAATATTATGTAAAGAACCCTACATACCGCGTGAAATATGGCAATTCCTTTCAACCCGGTTATCCGCCGATTTGGGCGTAACATTGAACTTGGACAAAACCAAAAGCGGGCGGTTTGCCGGAAGCAAGGTCGAATTTTGCGGATGGTCATTTGCCGGAGGCTATGCGAGAGTAACGGAGCAGAAATTAAACGAATTTAAGCAGCGGATAGCAGACATTATAAAAAATACCCGGAAAAACGATACCCGTTCATTTATCAAGCGCATCAATAATAAGATTGACGGCTTTGGAAACTATTATAAATATGGAAACGTCCTGCGGCAATTCCATGAACTGGATTGCTTCATCCGTACGCTGGTAAGGGGCTGGCTGACGCGCGGGGTGCGTGGCAAAGCCTATGCCAATATGGAATTGGAAAAATTGGGATTACATGCGTTATTGAACTGTTACCATAAAGTGCATATCAAAAAAACGCCGGCAAAAAAGCAACCCGTGCCCCCAGCGGAATATTATGAGCATAAACCGCCGAAAATAGATTTTGGGGCTATCAATGCCATTGCCAAACACACCGAAACGGTTACCAAGCAATTGGCACAGGTAATCGCGCAACAGCGGAGACTGCTGGATACCCTGTCCAACCTGGGACTGTCCCTCTGATGGTTGATTTTTCGTTGTAGTTATCTAACAGGACTGGCGGCGAGGTAATAATAATTTTTTTTGTTGGGTTAAAAATTTTTTCTAACTTTGCGGTGCTATTAGGTAAATGCCTAATCGTGAACTATAAGTTAGATTTTTTTTAAAACAGAACCGTAAAATAAATTAAAAAGCCGCTTCTATAAATTTATAAAACCATAAAATGAATTAAAAACCTGCTTCTATAAATTTATAAAACCGTAAAATGAATTAAAAACCTGCTTCTATAAATTTATAAAACCATAAAATAAATTAAAAACCTGCTTCTATAAATTTATAAAAGGAAAAACTGAACATAAAACCCACTTCCGTATAGATTTTTCTTCGCCAGCGTTAAATCTTTGAATTTTTAAATCTTTAAATCCTGAAATCTTTAAATCTTTAAATCCTGAAATCTTTAAATTTATTATCTTTGCACAATTATTAAATTAAACACTATGAAAATTACTATTATCGGCGTTGGCAACATTGGCGGCGCCATCCTCGAAGGCACGGTCAGGAAAGGGATCGTGGAACCCGCTAATATTACAGCGTCCGACCCTCATCCGGGTTTTGAGGAAAAATTCATCCGCAAAAACATTGCCGCCGGCTATACCGCCGATAATGTCCGCGCCATACAGGGCGCCGATTTGGTCATCGTAGCCGTAAAACCCTGGTTGGTAGAAAAAGTGATGGGCGAAATTGCCGGCGCCCTTGACCGTACAAAGCAAGCCGTAGTGTCCATTGCCGCAGGCATTACGTTCGACCGGCTGGAACAGTACCTTTCGGTTGCCGGGGCAGGCGCGGTGGAACTGTACCGCGTTATCCCCAATACCGCCATTTCCTTAGGGCGGAGCGTATCATTCATTACGCGGCGCAATACTTCGGCGGCGCACGACGAGCAGGTACGCACACTTTTCGCCGCACTCGGCGAAATCGTTGAGGTGGACGAAAGCGAGATGACGGCTTGTACCGCCCTTTCTTCTGCCGGCATCGCCTATGCCTTGCGCTACCTCGACGCCGCCACGCAAGGCGGAATAGCATTGGGTCTGGACGAACAGAAGTCGTTGCGCATTGTGATGAAAACTATGGACGGCGCACTGGCGCTGCTCGAAGCCAACAGCAGCCAACCGCAAGCGGAAATCGACAAAGTAACCACCCCCGGCGGCGTAACATTAAAAGGTCTCGACGCTATGGAAAACGGCGGGTTTACCCGCGCCGTCATCGACGGGCTGCTGGCGACAAAATAGCCGGGTACCTTTTAAAAAGATACTTCCGGTATTTGAACGTACCCGTAACCCGTCATTCCTTCCGGATTGCTTCAAGGCTCATTCCCCGCCGTCCGCCATGACGGGCTGCCGTATCCCGTTGCCCGTTAAAAATTTTTCTTATCTTTGCAACTCTTTTTTGATTGAATATATTTTTAAGCTATGAGTAGCATACCGGGCGGGGATACCTGCCGACAAACAGGCAAATCAACAAATAAATATAAAGGTATGAAACGTATTTTAATTTCATTGGCGCTGCTTGCAGGGGCGATAGCAGCCGTGCAGGCGCAGGAAACTATCAAGTTCGACAAATCCGTCCATGATTTCGGCAATGTGCCGGAAGAGGGCGGCGCGGTAACCTATTCTTTTGAATTTACCAATACCGGCAACGCACCGCTGATTGTCCAGGATGTGGCGGCGTCCTGCGGCTGTACCACGCCCGGCTGGACGAAAGAGCCTGTGGCGCCGGGCGGGCGCGGTTATGTAAAAGCTACTTTCACGCCGTCGGGTGCGGTGTCGTTCGACAAGAGTTTGACGGTTACGTCCACCGGCACGCCCAATGTGGTTACCTTGCGTATACGTGGAATGGTGGTAGCGAAAATGCCCACGACCGAAGAAGCCTTCCCGGTTGCCTACGGCGCTTTGCGCCTGCGCAGCGACCTGCTGCCGATGGCGCGGATTATGCAGGGGCGCACGAAACAGGATACGCTCGAATTTATTTATACCGGCGCAACGCCGCCGGCATTGTCGTTTAAAGACGTTCCGCCGCAAATAAAACTGGAAACCATAAACGCCGGCGGCAAAACGTTTATCCGCTGTACCTACAATACCGCTGCCGCCAAATCACAGGAATGGGGCACGGTGAAATATCCGGTACGTATTCTGGTAAATGGCAAGGACGCCGGCAGCCTGACTATCACGGCAACGATTGTGCAGGATTTTTCCAAACTCACCGCCGCCGACTATCAAACCATACCGGTTATCACTGTGACGAACCCAACAGTTCATTTTAATGAGCTGGCAAAAGGCGCTTCCTATACTGCCGAATATACGCTCGCCAATACCGGTAAAAGCGAACTGGTGATCTACAAAGCCGGGTCGGAACATGCAAACATCAAAATCACGTCGCCCGCTACGGTCAAGCCCGGCGAGAAAGCAACCGTAAAAGTGGAATTAAACACGAAAAACGAAACAGCCGGCGACAAGCTCTATTCGGTACAGCTCATCACCAATGCCCCTAACCAGGCGCTGCTTTCGTTGATGCTCACCGGGAAAATAAACTAAGCGTTAAGCGCCGGCAACCGGTAACCAAAAATGAACAGTGCGCTCACAGTAAATAATGGCGTGGAACAACCGCCTATGGTCAATCCCCATGTGGACGAGCTTTCCGGGAAACGCCGGCAGCCCTTGCCGGCAGTGGAAGAATATGTGCGCGGCATCCGCGAAGGGAATATCACCATGCTGAGCCGCGCTATCACGCTTATTGAAAGCCGCCGCCCCGACCATCAACAAATGGCGCAAAAAGTACTGGCAGCTTGCCGCCCGTTTGCCGGGAACTCCATCCGGTTGGGTATTACAGGCGTTCCCGGCGCGGGAAAAAGTACGTTCATCGAAGCGTTCGGCGGCATGATTACCGCCCGTAACCACCGGTTAGCCGTACTTGCCATTGACCCCGGCAGCGAGCGCAGCAAAGGCAGCATACTGGGCGACAAAACACGGATGGAAACCCTGAGCGCCGACCCGCGTGCATTCATCCGCCCCAGTCCCGGCACCGGCTCGCTGGGCGGCGTAGCACGCAAAACCTACGAAACGGTCATCCTCTGCGAAGCGGCAGGGTTCGATTATATTTTCATTGAAACCATTGGCGTAGGACAGTCCGAAATAGCGGTACATTCTATGACCGACTTCTTCCTCTTGCTGATGATTTCCGGCGCGGGCGATGAGTTACAGGGCATCAAGCGCGGCATAATGGAAATGTCGGATTTGCTGCTTATCAATAAAGCCGACGGTAGCAATGTGGAAAAAGCCATACAGGCGCAGGCGCAATACCAAAGCGCACTCCACCTCTTCCCCGCACCCCCTTCGGGCTGGACGCCGCATGCGCTCACCTGTTCGGCGCTGGATAAAACAGGACTGAAAGAAGTATTGCAGGAAATAGAAAACTATATAACCCTGACCAAAACCAATGGCTACTTTGAGCAACGCCGCCGCGAACAGGCGCGTTACCGCATGTACGAAACGATTAACGACAATTTGCAGAATACATTTTATAATAACCCCACTGTGGAGGCAAAATTAGCGGACGTGGAACGGCAAGTCATCAACGGCGAACTCAATCCCTACGACGCCGCCGCACAATTACTCGCATTAAAGCGCGGTTAGGTGATTAGGCGATCGATATTAACTTCTTTAACTCCCCCTCATGCTTGACATACTCAAAAATACTTTTCTCATCACCGGTTTGGTTATGGTGATGCTGTTATTGATTGAGTACATCAATGTGCGGTCGCACGGGCATTCGTTGAAACGCTTGCAGCAATCGCCGCTGGGGCAGGTTGCCGCGAGCGCGTTGCTGGGGCTTGTACCCGGCTGTATTGGAGGTTTCGCGGTCGTGTCGCTTTTTACGCACCGCCTGCTGGGGTTCGGCGCACTCATAGCGATGATGATTGCTACTACCGGCGACGAAGCGTTTATGCTTCTGGCGGCGTCGCCTGCTATGGCGGCGGCGGTGTTTGCTATCTTATTTGTTCTGGCGGTAACGGTGGGGTGGACGGTGAACCGGTATGTGAAAACTTTCCCGCACTCGTTCCCGTCGCATTCGTTCGAAGTACACGCGCATGAACATACATTGCCGTGCGGGAAATTCCCGTCGGGCATGCTGGAAAATTTTCGCCGGCTCTCGTGGCGGCGAGCCGTATTGCTCGGCGGGTTGTTGGTATTTGTGGCGGTGCTGTCGCTCGGGCTGTTCGACCACCGGCATATTATGGAAGGCATCCCATGTCCCGAACCGGGGAATATATTCTTCGGCGAACGCTGGCTGAACTTGCTTTTTGCCGCTGCCAGCATGGTCGCGCTATTCCTGATAGCTTCGGCAGACAATCATTTTCTGGAAGAACACCTGTGGAAACATGTGATAAAAAAACATTTCCTCAAAATCTTCCTCTGGACGCTGGGCGCACTCGCAGTAACGCACCTGCTGCTGGCGCAGGTACACCTCCGCGACTGGATGAGCGACAACCTGCTGCTGATGCTGCTCATTGCCGTATTGGCGGGCATTATTCCCGAATCGGGACCGCATCTGGTTTTTATTTCGCTGTTTGCCGCAGGGAGCATCCCGTTCAGCGTTTTATTGGCTAACTGCCTCGTGCAGGACGGACACACCGCCCTGCCGCTCCTTGCAGAAAACCCCCGCGCATTTATTTACGTCAAGGGATTGAAAATACTCTTAGGGCTGCTAACCGGCTTGAGCGGTTATTTCTTCGGATTTTAATTCATCTCGTAAGAAGGGTTGCGGTGGCGGAAGACCTCCTTGCCGTCTTTTTCCAGCGTCATTTCGCCATGCCATTCCGTATATACATAGTGCGGATTGGAATACCTGATGCCTGAAGCCACTGTGTCGCGTTGCATCTCAATGATTTCACCGTTAAAAACGAAAAACGCCGTATTGTTTTCCTCATTGAACGACATTTCAAGAATAGAGCCGGCACTATCAACGACAGCGCTTTGCGCAAGATTATCTATAAGGGTGGCAATATTGTCCAATTTGTCCGAATTTTGCTGTTTGGAGGAATTATTACCCCCACAAGATACTAAAAATGCACCTGCAACAGTTACAATAAGTAAAATTTCTTTCTTCATTTCTCTTTCTTTTTTATTTGTTCTACAATTAGTTTACATCATTAAAAAAAAACACTTATACCATTATCAGGAGAAGTGTTAAACAAAATTAACAAAAATTTTTAAATTTTGCCATACATTACCAAGTGAAAATGGGTGCAAGTAACGGCTTCACCAAACAGTTTCTGATTTCT
>JAIRLT010000019.1 GCA_031259225.1 Prevotellaceae bacterium | reverse complement strand
CTTTATGCTTTATTTTTTTGTGCATTGTCCATAACCGGATATGCACAAGGTGTAGTAGTATCGGGTATTGTATCCGATGCTACGGATGGCTCTCCCATGACCGGGGTTACCGTGCAGGTGCAAAATTCTACTGTGATAGCGGTAACCGACGGCGATGGTAATTACTCTATTAACGCTAAAACAGGCGATATTTTAGTGTTTTCATTTATCGGCAAAGTTACCCAGCAAATTACTGTTCCTTCCGACGGGAAAGTGAGCGTCGCTTTAAGAGACGACACGGTAGCGCTGGACGAAGTGGTGGTAATGGGTTACGGTGTGCAGAAGAAAAAATTAGTTACCGGCGCTACTGTGCAAGTGGGCGGCGAAGACTTACAAAAACTGAGTACCGTTAGCCCGCTTACAGCTATGCAAAGCCAAACACCGGGCGTATTCATCCTCCAGAACTCGGGACAACCGGGCGAAGGATTTAAAATCAGCATTCGCGGTATAGGAACGACGGGTAACTATCGACCGCTATTTGTGGTGGACGGCGTCGCCGGCGGCAGCATCGACAATCTCAATCCGGCGGATATTGAAACTATCGACGTGCTAAAAGACGCTGCTTCGGCTGCTATTTATGGCGCCCGCGCTGCCAACGGCGTAGTGCTCATTACGACCAAACAGGGACGCTTTGGAACAGAAAAATTGTATGTGAACTACGACGGTTATATTGGGTGGCAAAATGTTTATAAAATGCCTGCCGTGCTCGACGCCAAGCAATATATGAATATCATAGATGAAGTGAATTTTAATATGGGCAGACCGTTACAAAACTGGCAAAGTGTATTGCAGGGTGGCATTTACGAAAAAATACAGTCGGGCGAGTGGACAGGCACTAACTGGTTGGATGAAATCCGCAATGCCAATGCGCCCATGCAAAACCATGCTATTAACATTATGGGTGGTGGCAACCGGTCGAATTTTTCGCTTGGTTTTTCTTATACTTCGCAGGAAGGTATTTTCGGTAAACCTGTGCAATCGGATTTCGACCGCTATACCGTACGCCTTAACTCCAATCACACTATTCTCAAAAAGAGAGACCTTGATATTGTGAAAATAGGCGAAACACTCTTTTATACTTACAACAACAAAATAGGTATTGGTATAGGCAACCAATACTGGAACGATATTTCCAATATGCTGCGCGGGCTTCCTATTATGCCTTTGTATGGCAGCGACGGCAATTATTTTGACTTGGACGATAAAGAAAATTCCGGCTTTAACAATTACGACTCCCAGTTTGCCAATCCTGTGGCGGATATGGTCTATCAACGAGGCAACAATATTTCCAAAAACCACTTTATGATGGCTTCGGCAAATATAGAAATTCAGCCTATCCGGAATTTGGTTTTCCGCTCGCAGTTCGGCTATATGTTTAGCGCCAACTCTTACCGTCAGTTTACACCCATATATGCGCTTACGAGCATCAATCAAAAAGACGTCGCTCAAGTAGACCAAAACGGCGGGATGGGTTTTAACTACACATGGGAAAATACGTTGAACTATAAGTTTGCTTTAAGTGAACATCATGTAGATGTTTTGCTGGGGCAATCGCTGGAAAAATCCGGCTTTGGCGAAAGTTGGGGCGCGGGCGTAAAAGGCTTAACGTTCGATGATTTTGAACATGCGTGGGTTTCCAATAATACAGGTGATGTAAATAATTATACCGTGTCCGGCTCGCCATGGGGAGAAGGGCGGTTGCTGTCGTTCTTCGGGCGTGTCAACTACGATTACAAGGAAACTTACATGCTCTCATTGGTAATGCGCGCCGACGGTTCGTCGAACTTCGCCCGCGGACACCGCTGGGGCTACTTTCCCTCTGTTTCTGCCGGCTGGGTGCTGACCAATGAAAAATTCATGGAAGGCGTTACCTCGTGGATGGATTTCTTTAAACTGCGCGGCAGTTGGGGACAAAACGGTAACGCCAGCGTGACTCCTTTTGCCTATTTGGCTACTGTAACTATATCCACCTACGGCGGCTATTCTTTTGGTGGTGTAAACAATCTTACTCCCGGCGGTTATGCCGATAAGTTATCCAATCCTGACTTGTCATGGGAAACTTCGGAACAGTTGGATTTGGGCTTTGACGCCCGTTTCCTCCGTTCGCGCTTGAGTGTGGCATTTGACTACTACCAGAAGACCACCAAAGATTGGCTGATTACCGCGCCTGTTTTAGCCGCTTATGGTAGCGGCGCTCCGCAAATCAACGGCGGGGATGTTCAAAACCGTGGCGTGGAATTGGCTTTGAACTGGCGCGACAATGTACAGGACTTTCAATACAGCCTGGGCGTAAACCTTGCCTATAACCGGAATGAAGTACTCCGTATTGCTAACAGCGAAGGTATTATACATGGGTATGGCGCGCTCTTTCAGGGCGCTGACGAAATGTACCGTACACAGGTAGGTTTCCCCATTGGTTATTTCTACGGTTACAAAACCGACGGCGTGTTCCAGAACCAGGCTGAGATTGACGCATGGCGCGCCGCAGGAAAAGGATTTATGCAGGAAAACCCTGTGCCGGGCGACTTGAAATTCTCCGACTTGCAACCCGACGGAAAAATTAACGAAGACGACAAAACCATGATTGGCGACCCGCATCCCGATATCACATTGGGCATAAACCTATCGCTAAATTATAAGGGTTTTGACTTTGGTGTGTCGGCTTACGGCGGTTTCGGGCAGGAAATAGCCAAGTCGTACCGGAAAAATGACGTGCCTACTGAAAATTATACTGCCGACGTATATAACCGCTGGTATGGCGAAGGCACTTCCAATAGGATGCCGCGCCTGACCGACGCTACTACTGTGAATTTCGGTAAAGTGTCGGACATCTATATTGAAGACGGCGACTACTTGAAATTGTCAAACATTACGTTGGGCTACGATTTCAAGACCTTGTTCCCGCGCCTGCCTTTCGGGCAACTGCGCCTCTATGTTACGGCACAAAACCTTTATACTTTTACCGGCTACAGTGGTATGGATCCCGAAGTAGGTTATTCTCCGGGCGTGGACTGGGTACAGGGTATAGATATTGGATACTATCCCAATCCCCGCACTTGGCTGGTAGGAGTAAACATTAAATTTTAATTGTTAACCGAAAAAAATATAAATATGAAAAAGATAGTTAAATATTTTCTAATTGCTGCGTTAATGTTTCCTGTGGCGTCCTGTGAGGACTTTTTGGATACAGAAAACTTTACGCAAAAAAATACCGGTAACTTTCCCCTCACGGAAACCGACGCCGAACAAATGATAGCGGGCATTTATAATAACCTGCAATCAGGCGTAATGGATGGCATTGTACAAGGATCATTTTTTATGGCTTCGGAATTGGCTTCGGACGACCGTTTGGGTGGTGGCGGCAGTAATGACCGCGAACTGCAAGCTATGGACCTTATTATGCAATCCAGAGTTGATCAATACAGTGCTTTTTGGAGTGTTCGTTATACGGGCATTAACCGCGCCAATAGCGCCATTGAAAATTTGGATAAATGTGAAATGCCCGAAGCGAAAAAACAAAAAATGTTAGGGGAAGCCTATTTCCTGCGGGCGTTTTATTATTATGAACTAGCGTCGATGTTTGAAAATGTGCCCCTGCATTTGACCACTAAACCGGAGCCATTGCCGCAGGCGTCGCCTGATGAAACATGGGGACAAATTATTGCCGACCTCAAAACAGCCATTGAACTCATGCCCGATCAAAAAACGCCCGATGCGGAAGCGGGACATGTTGATAAATACGTGGCAGAGGCGATGATGGCGCGTGCGTTCCTATTCTACACCGGCTTCTACGGCAAAACCGAAGTGGCGCTGCCCGATGGCGGTGCGGTTACCAAACAAATGGTGATAAACTGGATTGATGATTGTATAAATAATTCGGGATATTCATTAGTAATGTCGGATTACCGTAACTTGTGGTCATACACCAATAAATATACGGTGGAATACTATGATTATACCAAAGGACAAGGGTTGAAATGGGTAGAAGACGACAATGCCGTCAATCCCGAGTCAATGCTGGCTATTAAATTTAACAAAAATGCCGGATATGCCTGCAACCGCTATTTTGTATTTTGCGGGTTACGCAACACACAGGGTAATACAGCGGCATTTCCTTTTGGAAACGGTTGGGGCGCCGGTCCGGTAGCCACCAATTTGTGGAACGACTGGGATGATGCGGACATCCGCAAGCGGGCGTCCATTTGCGATATAGCTGCTGAAATTCCGGGAGTGGATGCCGCCAACCGCGACGGTTGGGTACAAGATACGCGCTATTTCTACAAAAAAGGCTCTATTGTAGGTACAGCGGACGGTACAACGCTCAGCGACCCCTTTGACCAGTTAATGTATGGCTTTACTCCCACCCAATGGGATTATGCCCTTGTGCATGACCAGATACTCATCCGCTTTGCTGATGTGTTGCTTATGCAATCGGAATTGAAAGAAGAGGCTACCGGCATGAACCTTGTGCGCGCGCGTGCCGGATTGCCACCGGTTGCTTATTCACTGGAAAACATTCAAAGGGAACGCCGCTTTGAACTGGCATTTGAAGGCGTACGCTGGAACGACATGCGCCGCTGGGGCGCTACTTATGCCAAAGCCGCCCTTGCACGACAAGACAAATTGCCTGTTTACAACAAAGGCGTAGCGGATGTAAATAAAGACGGCACAGCTTACCAGCAACGCTACGACGCCACGCGTGGATTTTTCGCTATTCCTAACGACCAGATTATTTTATCCGACGGCTTGTACAAACAAAATGACGGGTGGGATAATTCGGCGCTATATGCCGGATGGTAAAAAATATTAAATATTGCTAATCTATAAAAATTAAAGATGATGAAAAAGATATTGACTTTTTTAATTATATTGAGTACGGCTATATTGTTTGCCGGCTGTGAGCCCCTCGTGAACGAAACGGGTGTGGGCGAACTTATCACCGATGCGTCGCAAATTGACGCTACCATAACGCCTGTCCTGAAAGATGGAAAGGTAAGTAATAAACTTCTCGTGGAGTGTAAAAGTCCTGTATTATGCCAATGGTCATCGGACGGCGGCAAACCGTTTATCCGGAATAACGGCTCCATGTCGCTCTCGAAACCCGGTCAACAAACAGTTACGCTTACGGCAAGGGCTGCGGACGGAAAAATGTTAACCAAAACATTTCCGCCCATTACGGTAGAAGTAATGGAAGAGCCGGAATGGAGTTATATATTCGGCAATTCCGGCACTAAAGAATGGACATGGAATACTGACTGGGTGGTACCGGGAACGGAAGCTATTGACGGCATTGATGTAGGTCCGATTATTCTCGCACCTGCGGAGCCTACAAGTATTACCGATTTTGCAGCGTTCTTTGCATTCCAAACAGCTCCTTTTGACCCCAACGAAGGCGCCGGCGCAAAAATGAAATTTGCGCTGAACGGAACTACAATAACAAAATACACTCCAGCAAGTACGGAAATAGAAAGCGGCACAGTAATTCTTGAATTAGGTCCTACCACTATTTCCGGCTCTTTGGGAACGATTACGTTTGTAAATACTAATGTGCTGTATCCTTATGATGTTCTTAGTGGTCTGTTTTTTGGAGCGCTTGGTCCGTTGCCAACCAACACATTCACGATATGCTACCTGGATGATGTACATATGGTATTACATGCCAATGCCAGTTTTTGGGGCTATTACTACGTCTTCACCGCTGTGCCTTAAATCGCAGAATTTTCTGTGTAACACTGTGAAAATCTCCGTGATGCTCTGTGTAATGATAACAAATTACACAGAGCGTCGCAGATAAAGCTAAGAACTAAGGATAGTTAAGAGCGCTACTCCGTGCTTGCCGCAGTTTATGACTTATGACTAAATAGTATTTTATTATCCTAAAATAATACTATATTAATATTTTTCCCGTTGTTTTACCTGTAAGTAAAAAAATACCTATCATTATCCGCTGATATGGCAGTATTTACAGGTTCCATTTGCCTGCCAGAACAGGGAAAGAACCTTTCCCGGTTTCTTTAGGAAAATGTTAAATGCGGGTAATTCTTCCCTGTTTTTTCTTCTTTGCCTCCCTGTTCCGGATGATAATTGTAATTATACAAATTTTTGCAATCTAGTATTTTAATGATGATTTTGCCCGTTTCTTCAAAATATTTCTTCTTCCTTTTGCAAATATGCTGGAAAATATCAATAATTGATAACAAAGTATTTGCAATGTATCATTTTTTACCTTTACCTTTGTCTTAAAATTATATTAATGGAACATTAAAAACACAATTTTAACTTTCCCGGTTAAATTTACGGTGAACAAAGAGCAAAAAAATAACCAATAAAAAAATATTAGTGTCAGCTTATTAGCAGGTGCTGGAAAAAGAAAAGTACAAAATCTGGGTAGGAAATTCGGCACGAATTTTTGAGAAGAAATTAAACTAAAATACAGAAAAAAGGTTTATAACAAATGATTTATGGTATTTTTAGAGCGGATGAATTAGAGGATGAAAAAATTAATCCACCCTCCGGAAAGCCAATAAATACGTAGGATTAGGAAAAAAATAAAAGAATAATACGGAAACACATATTATTCTTTATTAGCGATATAAAAACAAAAATTAACCGGGAAAGTTAAAATTT
>JAIRLT010000154.1 GCA_031259225.1 Prevotellaceae bacterium | reverse complement strand
TGATTATCCCTGTCGGTGAATTTGCGACGATGGCGCTGTCCGGCTATTTGGTCAGCAAATACGGCAGCCGGCTGATGCTGCTTCTCGCTACCGTCTGCTATCCGCTGGTACTGGTGGGTATCGGGCTGGCGGCATCCCTTATACAATTATATACTGTACTTTTCCTGTTCGGCGCAACAGGCAACCTTGCCAATATCGCCATCAACACGCAGGCGGTAGGCGTCGAGCGGCTGTACCAGCGCAGTATCATGGGCGTATTCCACGGGCTGTGGTCGTGCGCCGGGTTTACCGGGGCGTTAGCCAGCACACTGGTGGTAGCGTTGGACATGTCGCCGTTCGTGCATTTCACCATAATATACGGATTGATACTTTGCGTCGTGGCGGCTATGCAGCGTTCCATCCTCCCGCGAGACGCCCGTCAGCAGCGCATCGACGAAACCCCGCGCAAAATCTTTACCCGTCCCGACGCTTATGTACTCATCATTGGGCTGCTGGCATTCGCCAATATGGTATGCGAGGGAACGGTGTTCGATTGGAGCAGCATCTATTTCAAAGACGTTATTGCGCCGCCGGAGAGCCTTGTCCGGTCAGGTTACATTGCCGCCATGTGCAGCATGGCTGCCGGGCGGTTTACGGTAGACCGGTTCATTATGCGTTTCGGCGTCATCAAGGTACTGCGCACCGGCGGCAGCCTGATTGTGGCAGGGATGCTGTTAGCGGTATTGTCGCCGCATATCATTACTTCCACAGTAGGTTTCCTGCTCATTGGCGCAGGCATTTCGCCCGCCATACCTATTTGTTACAGTCTGGCGGGACGCTCCAAAGCGATGTTGCCGGGCATTGCCCTGGCGACCGTTTCTTCCATCAGTTTCTTCGGGCTGTTGATGGGACCGCCGCTCATCGGATTTGTATCCGGGGCGATAGGGTTACGGTGGGCGCTGTGCATCATTGCGCTGTTCGGCGTGCTGGTCGTTGCGCTCACCTACGGCTTGAAAAACCGTTTTCATTGATGTCTTAAAAAATTTGTACCTTTGGCAATCAATTTTCAGATATATAATTTATGGCATCTCTATTTGAACGCATTCCCGCCGAAGGATTAACATTCGATGATGTGTTGCTCGTGCCTGCGCAATCGGCAGTGTTGCCGCGGGAAGTAAAGGTCAATACGGCTTTCACGCGCGGCATTGCGTTGAACGCGCCCATCGTGTCTGCCGCTATGGACACCGTAACCGAAGCGACGCTCGCCATTGCTATCGCCCGCGAAGGAGGGCTCGGCGTTATTCATAAAAACATGAGCATCGAGCAGCAGGTAGAGCAGGTGCGCAGGGTGAAACGTGCCGAAAACGGCATGATATACGACCCGGTAACCATCCACAAAGACGCCACTGTAGGCGATGTATTGGCGTTAATGGCGGAGCACCATATCGGCGGCATCCCGGTGGTAGACGAGCACAATTACCTTACCGGCATTGTTACCAACCGCGATTTGCGGTTTCAGGAAAACATGAAAACGCCCATCAGCGAAGTGATGACTTCCAAAAACATGGTGGTAACAAAGCACGGCAGCAATTTGCAGGAAGCAACCGAACTGCTGCGGAAATATAAAGTAGAGAAATTACCGGTAGTGGACGACAACGGCAAACTCATCGGGTTGCTTACGTTTAAGGATATTACCAAAATCAAGGATAATCCTACTGCCAGCAAAGACGAGAAAGGACGCTTGCGCGTAGCTGCCGGCGTGGGCGTGAACACGCATACCCTCGATCAGGTAGCGGCGCTGATGAGCGTGGATGTGGATGCGGTGGCGATTGACACGGCGCACGGACATTCCGTGCATGTTGTCCGTATGCTGAAAGAAGTGAAGAAGAAATTTCCGGGCTTACAAGTGATTGTCGGGAATATTGCTACCGGCGAAGCCGCCCGGGCGTTGGTCGATGCCGGCGCGGATGCGGTGAAAGTCGGCATCGGACCGGGTTCTATCTGTACTACGCGCGTAGTGGCGGGCGTGGGCGTCCCGCAGTTGTCGGCTATCTACAACGTGGCGCAGGCGCTACGGGGCAGCGGCGTCCCATTGATTGCCGACGGCGGCGTCCGCTATTCCGGCGATATCGTGAAAGCCATTGCCGCCGGCGCCGATACGATTATGGCTGGCTCCCTGTTTGCCGGCGTGGAAGAATCGCCGGGCGACACCATCATCCTGAATGGGCGGAAATTTAAGTCGTATCGCGGCATGGGCTCGCTTGACGCTATGCAGCACGGCTCAAAAGACCGCTATTTCCAGGACATGGAAGACGACGTGAAAAAATTAGTGCCCGAAGGTATCGTGGCGCAAGTGCCGTACAAAGGTACGCTGTCGGAAGTGTTTTACCAGCTCATCGGCGGGCTGCGCGCCGGCATGGGCTATTGTGGCGCAAAAGACATTGCGGCGTTGAAGCAGGCGGAATTTATCCGCGTTACGGCGGCAGGTGTGATTGAAAGCCATCCTCACGATGTAACCATTACCCGCGAAGCGCCGAATTACAGCAGGTAGGTTTCAGTGGGCAGTAGGCAGTAAACAGTAGGCAGTGAGCAGTGAGTAGAGGGCAGTATTGCCTGACAGCAGGCAGCGTTAGTAGATAAATGATTTCAAAATAGACACACCAATGTGTAATACAAAAAATACAAATATTTCCCAAAGACAAGGTCGTTTCCGCCGTGCCATGAACTGCCTACTGCCTATCGCCTGCTGCCTGCTGCTTGTTTCCTGTAATTATTTCACCGGGAAAGCCGGAGATGAAAAAATAGCCGAAGTCAACGGAAAAGCCTTGTTTAAGTCGGATGTGGATATGATTTTTCCTACCGGTTTGTCGCCCGGCGACAGCCTGCAAATGTTGCAAACCTACGTGTCCAACTGGGTGCGGAAACAGCTGGTCGCCCAAATGGCGGAACAATACCTGAGCAAAGAGCAGAAAAATGTCTCTATGGAATTGGAAGATTACCGGCTGTCGCTGTTGATTTACCGCTACGAAAAAATGTATATGGAGCAACGGCTCGACACCATTGTCAGCGACCGGGAAATAGAAGCGTTTTACAATGCCTCCGCCCAGAATTTTATCCTGACCAAGCCGGTGGCGCACGTCATTTTCATCAAGGTGCCGGAAGATATTCCGCAGGCAAAGCTGATAGGGAAAATTTACCGCTCCACCGAACCGGAAGACCGCGATGAACTGGAACACATTTGCGCTACCGTCGCTGAAAAATACACCAACTTCAATGAACAATGGGTGGACGTCGAAACGCTGGCAAGTGAGCTGCCGTTGGCTGCCGGGCAAATCGAAAACGAATGGGAGAAGGGCTATATCCAAATATCCGTCAACGGCTATGCGTATTTTGTCCACCTGTACGAAATCGTTGCCGCCGGCAAGCCTGCGCCTATCGACTACAAGCGGGAAACCATCAGCAATATCATACGGAAC
>JAIRLT010000166.1 GCA_031259225.1 Prevotellaceae bacterium | reverse complement strand
ATTGAAGCGCCTTTCTACGGGAAAAATGTGCAGTCGATGCTGAAACTGGGACGCGCACAAGGCACGGCAATCGCAGCGGCATTGGCGCGGCAGATACCTATTACCGAATATGCGCCGCGAAAAATAAAACTGGCGATTACCGGGCAGGGTGCGGCATCGAAAGAACAGGTTGCAAACATTTTGCAGAACCTGTTAAAGATAAACGAACTCCCGAAAGACTTGGATGCCACCGACGGCTTGGCAGCCGCCATGTGCCACTTCTTCCAGAGCAATCATCCGGCAGCCGGAAAATCTTACAAAAGCTGGAAAGACTTTATCGGGAAAAACCCGGATAGAGTGAAAAAGTAGAAAAATAAAAAATTTACAAGCATATTTACTCTTTTAGATTGTCTTTTTCCACCATGATACAAGTATCAAATACCACCGGACGCGAAGCGAATAGAAATAACACTATAATATAAGTATAGGAAAGTATAGGAAAGTATAGGAACAATAGAGGTGGCATTTATCTTGGATTTTTACAGGCGCTTATCTTGCCCAATACAAGATAAATTTTCTACCGGTATTCATTTATGCAAATGCAATAATCCGGAAAAAGTAGTAAATTTGTAGTCGAAAAACTTGGTAGCGTGTTGAGATTTTTTATATACATAGCCAGTAGTGGTATTTTTTTATCCATTTTATTTTCGTCGTGTAGTTCTACTCGCTATTTAGCGGAAGGCGATTATTTACTGGCGAAAAATGAAATTCACATCACCGGTAATACATCCATAACGAAGAAAAACATTCTTCCATATATCCGGCAACAAGCCAACAGACCTTCGTTGCTTAATATCAAACTTTATTTGGGTATCTATAACGCCAGCCCGAAATGCGACAGTTGCTGGCTGGGCAAGGCAATGAAAAAAATCGGTGAAGCGCCCGTGGTGCTTGATTCTTCGTTAGTGGGCAGCAGCGTAAATAATATCGGGCAATACCTCCGTTCTTTAGGTTATTACGGGGCTACGGTGAAAGATACGGTGGTTTATCACCGGCATAAGGCGAAAGTAACGTATTCCGTTGTACCCGGCGAACAGGTTTTACTGAACAATATCCGCTACCGGATACAGGACAGCATCCTTCGCCCGTTTATCATGAGTGATACGGCTCATAGCCTGCTCGCAAAAGGGTTGCCGCTGTCGTTGCAACTGCTGGAGCAGGAACGTGAACGTATCGAAACATTCATGCATACCAAAGGGTTTTCGTCGTTCAACCGCACGTTGATTTCCTACGACGCCGATACATTGGCAGGCAATAACCGCGCCGATATAACCGTTCTTTTAAACCTGAACGAATTGCCGGGGATCATTGATTCTTTAGGATACCGTAAACAGTTCCGCATACGCACCGTAAGGATTTACACGCAATATGACGCGGTAGAAGCATCGACCGATACCAATTATATACGGGGCTATACGGAGACGCTCGCCAAACAATCCGACGCGGGTAATATTTATGTATTGTACCGCGGACAACAACCCGTGCGTACCAACGCATTGCTGGCAGCCAACACTATTAAGCCGGGCGATTATTACAACGGCGACGAAAATGCACAAACCTACGCGAATTTTTCCAACCTGCGTTTGTTCCGGATTATCGCCATCAATTTCCAAAAAGCGCCTGCTGCCGCCGGCGATACATTGATAGATTGCACCATTCATCTTACGCATGGCGCTGTGCAAGGATTTAAAATAAATATGGAAGCCTCCATGAGCAGTTTGGGGCTACTCGGCTTGTCGCCTGCGTTGAGTTATTATCATCGTAATATTTTCAAGGGGGGAGAGTGGTTAAACCTTAGCCTGTCCGAGAATTTCCAATTCGACCCGTTCCACATTAGCGACAAAAAGAAACGCTCTAACGAATTGGGCGTATCGGGAACTATTGGCGCACCCAAGTTTTTCTTTCCCTTTCTCCTCCGGTATTTCAACACGTATTCGCCGCAAACGGAATTTACTACTTCTTATAATTACCAATTGCGTCCGGAGTATACGCGCAATTCGCTGGCGTTCCAGTTGGGGTACAACTGGCGAACTAAACCGCAATTTTCGTATGCGGTAAATTTGCTCAATTTGAGTATTGTCAAGCTATTTAACATGAGTGAGGAATTTTACCGCTCTACGTTAAGCGACCCGTATTTGCGCAACCGGTACGAAGACCACTTTGTATTGGGTGCCAATGCTTCTTTTTTGTACAGCACCCGCCAAGCGTCGAACAAATCCAATTCCGTGCAATTACGTTGGACAATCGGTTCGGCAGGCAATTTGTTAAGCCTGTTTAATAAGTCATTATCCTATAATCCCGAAGACCGGAGTCATTTAGTAGGGGGAACGCCTTATTCGCAATACTTAAAAACCGATTTAAACTTTTCGCATTATTTGGTGTTAAATGATAAACACACCTTTGCCTACCGCGTGTTTGCAGGCGTCGGGCGCGCTTACGGCAATTCTATTTCCTTGCCTTATGAAGAGGTATATTATTCCGGCGGCGCTTACAGCCTGCGGGGATGGCAATCGCGCACCGTAGGACCGGGCGCCGCAGCCATGGACACTACGTTTTCCATTCCCAATCAGGTGGGCGATTTTAAATTGGAAGCCAATGTGGAATATCGTTTCAAAATTAGCGGTATATTCGATGGCGCATTGTTCATGGACGCCGGTAACGTGTGGTCATTGAATTATGCGGAAGCAAATGAACAGGCGGTACTCAATGCGGCTACTTTTTTTAAACAAATAGCCTTGAACACCGGTTTCGGGCTTCGATTGAACTTTGATTTCCTCATTATCCGATTTGACGTCGGCGCCAAACTTTATGAACCGCGCCTCTACAGCGGTTGGGTGAATACGCGCAATATATTGTCACTACAAAATATGTCGCTGCATTTCGGCGTCGGATACCCGTTCTGAGAATGAGGAATTGACAGGAGGGATTTACAGATTTACAGGTTTACGGATTTACAGATTTAGGCTGACGCGCCAGCCAATTAGAAATCAGAAATTAGAAATTAGAAATATTGTTCAAGGTTTGTTATTTCTATTTTCTCTGACCGCGACAATCCGCCGGGATTGCAACCAAGGTCGCCTTCGGGAATGGGGCGGTTTAATTTTTGGTAGTGCCTCACCCATTCTTCAAGGAATGCGCCGGTAGCAGGCGATTTAAAGGTCATGGGCTCTAAGGTGAAAAACGGGATATGGTTGTTGGCAACTAAAAAAGCGTCGTAAATCAATTCCGAACAATAGTATTTCCCGTTATCGTAGATATATTCTTCGTCATATGGCTTGCCGGTTTGCCGTAGGGCAAAAGCTATGGCAGCGGGAAGCAGCGGCTTATACTCGTCTTTTACCCGCCCGAGTGCAACCCTTGCGCCGCGCTGCAAGAATGTATCCACCGGCGTAAGCTGCACGCCTTTGCTGACCGCTTCAATCACCCACAGGCAGCCGCTGCTATCGGGTACAAGCATTCCTACATGGGAAAAATTATAGCCGCCGGCGCTTTCCGTTACTGCCTCAATGGCGTCGCTCAAGCCGTCTTTACCGGATTGGAATAATAAATCGCCCGCTTGCAGTGCGGCGCCGCTGTTGCCATGCCCGCAGGCAAAAAGGCTGCATAAGGATAGTACCAGTGTTAAGCGTAAAGTGTAAGTCATTTTTAGTTTCTTAATTTATTCCGGATTGCTTTGCTCTGCCCGCAATGACGCGCGGGCAGCAGCACTCTTAATTTTTAACTTTTAGTTCTTAATTAAAAAAGGTTGTGGAAGCTTTTGCATCAAGGTTAGGATCGTTTTTTGCCGTTGCAGCAAATAAGCTGTCGGTTTCTTCGGGTTGCGGTGCAAGGGATTGGGAAGGCATACCGCCAACATCGCCGCTTCTGCCGCCGTTAATTTCGCCGCAGGTTTTTTATAATAAAATTGTGCGGCAGCTTCCGCCCCATAGACGCCCTTACCCATTTCCACGACATTCAAATAAATTTCCATGATGCGCCCTTTGCTCCAAAACAATTCTATCAACAGGGTATAGTAGGCTTCCAAACCCTTGCGCAGCCATGAGCGCTGCGGCCAGAGGAAAACATTCTTGGCTACCTGTTGCGTAATGGTACTTGCGCCGCGTTGTTGTTTCCGTTTCTCATTGTTCCATGCGATATCCAGCTCTATCCAGTCGAACCCGTGATGCTGTTCAAAGCGGTTGTCTTCCGACGCAATGACTGCCCGCACCAATTGCGGGGATATTTTATCCAGCGGAACCCAGGTATAGCGCGTTTTCCACGTACTGTCGCCGCGGTGTTCCCACGAACGGATGCTCATTAACGGCGTACGGAATACCGGCAACCAGCATCCCGCCACTACCTGCAATACCGACAGCACAAACAAGCCCAGCAGTACGCACAGTAAATAAAATAACAAACGGTGAATTATTTTTTTCATACCGGAAAATAATACTGCAAAGATAACTAACAATCTTTGAAACTTGAAATCTTGCAATCTTTGAATTTTTCATTACTTTTGCATGCTATATTTTTGTATGAAGACATCCATTACCATTGCTTTTTTATCCTTTTTTGCAAACGTTTTTGCACAACAAAGCGAGTTGCCGAATTTTGCCGCTTCGATTTTAGAAAGCGACTTGCAGCAACATATCCGGATATTGGCAGCCGACAGCCTGCAAGGCAGGCAAACCGGCACCGACGCCGCATTCATGGCTGCCGATTATATTGCAGGGCAATTTGAAAAAAACTATTTAGGAAAACCTTATGACAGCACGTATTTCCAAGCATTCATCACCAATACGCCGGGGGTAAATGTAGTCGGCGTCATCGAAGGAAGCGATTTGAAAGAAGAGGCGTTGGTTATTTCGGCGCACTATGACCACTTGGGCGTATTCAATGGAAATATTTACAATGGCGCTGACGATAATGCTTCGGGCGTGGCGGCGATGCTCGAAATTGCCGAAGCCTTTTCCGCTATGGCGCGCAACGGTTACCCGCCGCGGCGTTCGGTCGTATTTATTGCGTTCGATGCAAAAGAACAGAAAATGGCGGGGTCGGCTTATTACGTGAGTAACCCGCTACACCCCTTGCAGCATACTATCGCCAACCTGAATATTGATGCAGTGGGGCGCGTCGAAGGCTCGCCGAACGGGCAACGGAATTACCTCCTCTTGGTTGGCGCCAACCGCGTGAGTTCCGACCTGCAAGATATTTCGGACTACGTGAACCATTCACGGAAAATCAACCTGACGTTGGATTATACATTCTACAACAGCCCGACGTTTTCGGATATATTTTATCTTTTTTCCGACCAGTATAATTTCGGCAAGCACCGGATACCGGTTATTTATTACATGGACGGATTGCACGACGACCTTAATAAACCTGCGGATACGGAAGAACATATAGACTATAAAATTTTGCGCGACCGCACGCAACTGATTTTTTATACCGCATGGGAACTCGCTAACCGCGACGAAACACTGAAAAAAGATTTGATAAAACGTACAAACAACGCCCAATAATTTTTAGACAATGACTACTACGCAAGCCGAACAACGCGCCGCCGAATTGCGGCAGATGATAGCAGAGCACAACCGGCATTATTATGTGTTCAACCAGCCCGTGATTAGCGATTTTGAATACGATATGTTGTTGCAGGAATTGGCGGCGATTGAAAAAAAATTCCCGCAATTAGTTACGGCAAATTCCCCGACGCAGCAGGTAGGCAGCGATATTACCAAAGAGTTTGTGCAAGTGGCGCACAAATACCCGATGTTGTCATTGAGCAATACATACTCCATGGAAGAGTTGCGCGAATTTGACAACCGCGTGCGCAAAGGATTAGACGACGAGCCGGAGTATGTGTGCGAATTAAAATTCGACGGCACGGCTATCGGGCTGACCTATCTTGATGGTCGCTTGCACCAAGCCGTTACGCGCGGCGACGGACAGCGCGGCGATGATGTTACGGTGAATGTCCGCACAATTCCGACTATTCCGCAACAATTGCAGGGCAATGATTTCCCGCACGAATTTGAAATACGCGGCGAGATTTATATGCCTTTCCATGCCTTTGAACGCCTGAACCGCGAACGCGAAGTAGACGGCGAACAACCTTTCGCCAACCCGCGCAATGCCGCAGCAGGGTCGTTGAAACTGCTTGACAGCAGCGAAGTCGCCCGGCGCGGATTAAACTGCTTTTTATATTACCTGCAGGGCGAACAATTGCCCGCCGGCAATCATTACGAAAGCTTGCTTTCTGCCAAACGGTGGGGCTTTGCAGTGTCGGAACATGTTTGCAAATGCAGTTCCATAGAAGAAGTATTCGACTTCATCCGGCATTGGGAAACAGCGCGGGAAACGTTGCCCTACGCCACTGACGGCGTAGTGATAAAAGTAAATTCATTCGCACACCAGCGCCGTTTGGGCTTTACCGCCAAGTCACCGCGATGGGCGACAGCATTTAAGTTTAAGGCGGAACAAGTCCTGACGGAATTGCTGTCCGTCGATTTTCAGGTGGGACGCACGGGCGCCATTACGCCGGTTGCCAACCTCGCGCCGGTGCTGCTGGCGGGGACGACCGTGAAGCGCGCCTCGCTGCACAATGCCGAACAGATTGCCTCGCTCGACATCCGCCTGCACGATTGGGTAAAAGTAGAAAAAGGCGGCGAGATTATCCCGAAAGTCGTGGGCGTGGATTGGAGCCGGCGGTCTGACGGAAGCCCGCCCTTCCAATACATCACACATTGTCCCGAATGCGGCGCGGCGTTGGTACGCGACGAGGGCGAAGCCAAGCACTACTGCCCGAACGACGCCCATTGCCCGCCGCAAATACTCGGGAAAATAGAGCACTTCGCCGGCAGGAAAGCAATGAATATTACCGCCGGCGAAGCCACCATTGAATTGCTTTTCCGGAACGGATTGGTCAAAAACGCCGCCGATTTATATGCCCTGAAAAAGGAAGACCTCGCACATTTCAACAATTGGGGCGAGAAATCGGCAGAGAACTTGGTAAAAAGCATTGCTGCATCTATTGACACGCCGTTTGAAAAGGTGTTGTTTGCTTTGGGTATCCGTTATGTCGGCGAAACAACTGCTAAAAAAATCGCCGCCGCCATACGTTCTATTGATGCGCTGGCGCAAGCCGGCAAGGAGCAGCTCCTTGCTATAGACGAAGTGGGCGAACGGATTGCCGACAGTATACTTGCTTATTTTGCCGACGAAAGCAACCGCGAACTGGTGGCACGACTCCGTGCCGCCGGCGTGCAGTTTGAAGCCGGCGCGCAGGCACGGCTGTCCGATGTATTGGCGGGCATGAGCTTTGTCATCACCGGCACATTGAGCCGTCCGCGCGAAGAGTTCAAAGCCCTCATCGAACAGCATGGCGGCAGCGCCGGCAATACCCTCTCGACTAAAACTACGCACCTGCTGGCAGGCGACAAAGGTGGCTCCAAACTTGATAAAGCCCGTAAACTCGGCATAAAAATCATCGACGAAGAAAGCCTCAGAAGGATGATGTCTGAGGTATGAAGCGGCTGGCGTCAGGAACAATTTAAAGATTTCAAAATTTAAAGATTTAAAAATTTCAAAAAGAACCGCCGGCAAGTTTCCTTACCGGCAGTTCTTCTTTGCAGCCAGCTTTTAGTCGTAAGTCGTAAGTCATAAGTCGTAAGTCGGCTGGCGCGCCAGCACTGCCCACTGCCCACCGCCCCACAACGCCGTCATTCCGAGCGGAGCGAAGCAATCCAGTTTAGTCGTAAGTCATAAGTCGTAAGTCGGCTGGCGCGCCAGCACTGCCTACTGCCTACTGGTAAGGGGGCTGACGCGCCAGCCTAATTAGTCACATTAAACAATTAGTCACATTAGCACATTAACCTGCGTCCCTGCAATGACGCTGCTACGAAGCGCCGCTCCCCCTCGCCTTCAGGAGAGGGGGCTGGGGGGTGAGGACTTGCCCCAAAATTCTTAATTTCTGATTTCTAATTTCTAATTTCTGATTAGCTGGCGCGCCAGCCATTTTCAACTCTC
>JAIRLT010000143.1 GCA_031259225.1 Prevotellaceae bacterium | reverse complement strand
TACCGTTAATCGTAAACGGCGGCGTACCGTGCAAGTCGTATCCGCCACCGGTTTTAGGCGTTGCATTGGGTGGCAAGTCGAACGCATAGGCGCACCAGTTGAATTTATCGGCAGCAAGGCTCAACGTCGCAGTAACGTTTGCGCTGCCGCTGCTACCGCTACTGCCGGAAGCATTCAGCCAAAAACCACGATTGCCGGAAACCGTCGAAGCTGTTACGTTCCCGGTGGTGGTGGCTGTTGCCCCCGTAACAAGGGCGCGCGACCAAGTGCCGGCAGTGGAAGTGCCTTCCACTTTAATGTAATCGACAATCAACCAAATTTGGTTGTTGTACGCCGGCGTGTCCCATGTTACGGTAAAGGAAATTTGTTTTGCAGGGTAGTCCGTTTTCATGCTGGAAACAGTTACTTGGGCAGACAGTCTCCCTATCCCTAAAAGAGAAAAGAGTAAAAACGCGATGGTTTGCGTTTGTACGAAAAAAGATAAATGTTTTTGCATAATCATTATTTTTAATTGGTTTATTTTATTGTGTTAAATTGTTATTATTTTCGCAGCATCAGGGTTGTTTTTCAAACACAAACTTTTTTACAAAACAACCCCTCGCTACGATTTTTTATTCGCTGCCAATTTTTCGATTTTCTATTTTCCTACAATATAGAAAGAGATAAAAAAACGAAACGTGAACAAAACTTATCATTTCTGAGGTACTGCAATACCTGATAGTCCAAATAAGTAAAATTTCACGCTTCTTTTGTGATTTTTACTTTTATTCTGGACTATCTAAATATTTGCAGTTTTCAGAAATAGAATAAAAGCCTTACATGTTAAAGAACATAAATACATCGCAAATATATCACTTTATTTTTTATCTGCAAAAATAATTTTTATATTTTTTGTTTAAATGGCTTTTTGCTACCTGTAATCCCGTAAATTTCCTTTGTCTTCTCAATATTTTTATTTACTTTTGCGGCTAATTAGTAAACGCCATAAGCATTTTAATTATGCAAAATAAAATCCAGCGCCTGCTGAAAGAAGTGGAAACGCTTGCGGCAAAAAGCGCGCAAGAAGCAGAAGAAATCCGTGTACAATGGTTAGGGAAAAAAGGGATTGTTACGGTACTGTTCGATGAGTTTAAAAACATTGCAGCAGAAGAAAAGCGTGTATTGGGACAACAGCTCAATGCGCTGAAAACCGCCGTGCAGGAAAAAACCGCCGCTTTGCGGGGCGCGGCGGAACAGTCGCCGGATAATGTTTCCGGCGACTATACGCTGCCGGGTTTCCCGCATCCTTCCGGCGCCCGGCATCCCATTACAATAGTGCGCAACGAGATTATCGACATCTTCAAACGCAGCGGTTATACGCTGGCGGAAGGTCCGGAGATAGAAGACGACTGGCATGTGTTTTCGGCGTTGAACTTCCCGCCCGAACACCCGGCACGGGATATGCAGGATACGTTTTTCATCCGGCAGGGCGATAATGCCGTACTGTTGCGTACGCACACCAGCTCGGTGCAGGTGCGCAAAATGGACACGCAACAACCGCCCATCCGCGTTATTTGCCCGGGGCGGGTATTCCGCAATGAGGCTATCTCGGCGCGCGCACATTGCATTTTCCACCAGGTCGAAGGATTGTATATTGATGAAAAGGTATCGTTCGCCGATTTGAAGCAGGCAATCGTGTATTTTGCACAAGAGCTGTTCGGCGCAGGTACAAAAATCCGGCTGCGTCCCTCCTACTTCCCTTTCACAGAGCCGAGCGCAGAAGTGGACGTCAGTTGCAATATCTGCGGAGGAAGAGGATGCAACATTTGCAAAGGCACCGGCTGGCTGGAAATTATGGGCTGCGGAATGGTGGACCCGAATGTGCTCGAAGCAAACCATATTGATCCCATAAAATACACCGGTTTTGCTTTCGGCATGGGCGTCGAACGTATTGCCATGCTCAAATGGCAGGTGCGCGATTTACGCCTCTACTTTGAAAACGATGTGCGGTTTCTGAAACAATTCGCCGGAGCGAATAGTTAATGGTTTTTTAGTGGAGAATGGAGAATGAAGAGCTGCTGGCGCGCCAGCAGTTCTCCACTCTCCATTTTCCATTCTCCATTCGCGAAGTTCAATGATCAGGTATAGGAGCGGGCAACCGCTCAGGTATAGGAGCGGGCAACCGCTCAGGCTAGGAG
Organism: Prevotellaceae bacterium; assembly: GCA_031259225.1. Lineage (GTDB taxonomy): Bacteria > Bacteroidota > Bacteroidia > Bacteroidales > UBA932 > JAIRKX01. Next base: position 2,481 of record JAIRLT010000143.1, on the reverse strand, counting down.
CGGGTACCCGCTCAGGCTAGGAGCGGGCGACCGCTCAGGCTAGGAGCGGGTACCCGCTCCGCTAAATGTGACTAATTGGCTGACATGCCAGCCAATTAAGAATTATGAATTGGCTGGTGCGCCAGCCTAAATCTGTAAATCCGTAAATAATATATCCCCGCGCTGCGCCCCGTGCCCCGTTAAGTAAATTTTTCTTACCTTTACGCTTCCAAATAAAAACACAGCTTATGAAAGCAACAGCGTTGTTGCGTGAAAATTTCAGGGTATCGCTCACGGCGGTAAAGACCAATCGCCTGCGCACTGGATTGACAATCCTCATTATTGCTATCGGCATCATGTCGCTGGTAGGTATCCTCACTGCTATCGACGCTATCAAAAATTCCATTACGACGAGTTTTACCAACATGGGCGCTAATTCATTTACTATCCAAAAATGGGGAAATAATTTCCAGGTAATGAACAAGCGTATCCGCCGGCGCACCGCACCGTACATCACCTATCAACAAGCGTGTGAATTTAAGGAGCGCTACCGTATCCCGGCGGCTGTGGGCATCAATACATGGGTAACAGGTGGCGCAACGGTTAAATACGGTTCGGAACAAACCGACCCCAACATCGGGATTGAAGCCTCGAATGAAGACTATATCCTGACCAATGGCGCGGAAATAGACCGGGGACGCAACTTCACCGCCCACGACGTCGAGAACGCCGCTTTCGTGGCTATCATCGGCAATAATATCGAAAAAAAACTGTTCAACGGAAAAAATCCTATCGACGAACATATCATTATAGGCGGCAACCGCTACCGCGTGGTAGGCACGTTCAAATCCAAGCGGTCAAGTTTCGGCAGCGGGCTCGACCGCCGGGTACTTATTCCTGTAAGCAATGCCCGTAGCGCATTTGGCTATCCCAACCAGGGGTTTTATATGGAAATAATGCCGCTCGACCCCGACCGCTCCGAAGAAGCCATTGTGGAAGCGGAAGGCTTGTTCCGCCTCATCCGTCGCCTGGAGCCGCAGGACGAAACCGATTTCACCATCGAGCGTAGCGATGCATTGATAAATATGATGATGGAGTTTATGACTACCGCCACGCTGGTGGCTATTGTCATCGGCTTAATCACCTTGCTGGGCGCGGCTGTCGGCTTGATGAACATCATGCTGGTATCGGTAAACGAACGCACCCGCGAAATCGGGACGCGCAAAGCCATTGGCGCGCGCGCCGGTACCATCAAACAGCAATTCCTGTTTGAATCCATTGTCATCGGTCAGTTGGGCGGACTGCTGGGGATAATACTGGGCATCATTATCGGCAATGCCGTAGCCTTACTGACGGGCGCATCGTTCATCATCCCCTGGTTTTGGATGCTGGTTGGCGTGTCATTGTGTTTTGGCGTAAGTATTGCTTCCGGCTATATTCCTGCCGTCCGCGCCGCCCGTTTAGACCCGATAGAGGCATTGCACTACGAATAATTGAAAATGGCAATGGAAAATGAACGGTGCAACTCTTCAATGTTATTGCAACCGGAAGACGTACGTGATTGTACCGTATTGTACCAATTCTGTTGGGGAACTTGTGAATTTTGTTTTCAAGGCAGCTTCTTTAGCAGCATTCCACAAAATAGCATCAGAAACGGTAGATCCTTTCACGCCGGCTTTTGCTGACGTTACCCGCCCATCCCTGTCTACGGAAATTTCGACAACCACTCTTCCCTGCAGGTTTTGTGAATATTCTGGAAGCGGCATGTGACCTACGATGGAACGCCCCGTCAAGCTAAACGACGGACCGCCCAATACCGTAGTAGAACTTTTTTCCGTTTGTGTATCATCGCCGCCGCCTTTAAACACATTAGCGCTTAGGAGCTGAGCGGTAGCCCCCGGTTGCGAAGCCCCGCCGTCATTCACCATACTTGGATTGAACAAGGCATAAGGATTGATTGGAGTAACCGTCGTGTCCGGCGCCGGGTCATAGCGTTCCACATCGCCGTGCGCATTAGCGCCATTGGAAGAGGTCAGCGGCACGGTGTTTTTGGCTATCTGCGGCGCGGTCGAAGCCTTATCGGGAGTTGCTGAAGCCTTCGTGCCTTGTTTCCCCGGCGTTGTTACCGGCTTGGGCGTTTTCTTAGAAGTCGATTTCGCGCCGCCGGATCTCGGTACAGGCGACTTGGTATCCCCTACCGTATTAGTTTTACTGGCGGTAAAAATAGAGATATTTTTTGGCATTTCTTCTTTCGGCGGTTCAAAAGCAATAAGCACTTCTTTCCGTGGCGGAGGCACATCATAAGAGCCTATCGCCATAGTTGTTATCCAGAACGTAATCAACAATACGGAATGGAACAGCAGCGTGGCTAATATCCCGAACGTGCGTTTCTCTCTATTTATAGTAGCTTCTGAACTCATAAAAATTTATTCAGCTTCGGGTTCTGTTGCTAACAAAACCTTATAGTTATTGCGTTTGGCAATATTCATAACATCTACCACT
>JAIRLT010000102.1 GCA_031259225.1 Prevotellaceae bacterium | reverse complement strand
ATTGTTCATTATTCATTATTCACTGTTTTAGTCATAAGTTCCCCTTTGGGGGTTAGGGGGCACTCCGCGCGCTCCGGTCGGAATGACGTGCCCTTAATCACTTTTTTTGCAGCGCTGGGTTTATTTTATATACGTACCCACAAACACAAACGACTTTATAAAACAACCCCCTGCTGCAAGTTTTTATCCGCTGCCAATGATTGCAGAATGTTATCTTAACCGCTTTCTGCAATTCGTTACTCCAACTTTTACAGTGATTTTTTCCTTATTCCACTAAAAAACCAAGAGTGGAAATGGGTGCGATACTAATTGATATTCGAGGTTCAGGAAAACCCTACAGCAAATTAAGTACAGCAACCCACATCCACTCTTGGTGCGGTCGCTTTTACTCATATTCATGCTGTATAGAAATTTTCCTGATTTCGAATATCTCACAGAATAAAAGTTAAAGCGATATATTTTTAATATATCAATTTCAAAATGTCAAAGAAACATATTAACGGCGCAAATATAAAACTATTTTTTTTATCTACAAATTTTATTTTATATTTTTTTGCGGCGCCAGCCGTTTTCAACTTTCAACTTTCAATTTTCAACTAAAATTAGTCACATTAGCACATTAGCCTGTGTCATGCAATCAACCAGACCATCACATGGTCTTCGATGGTTTCATACGAGAGTTCGTAGGCGGTTATTTCCTGTGCCTTGTTGGTGTACGTTGCCTCGAGTTTGCCTTTTTTATGGGGCGTGAATTTTTCTATTTCCAATTGTGCGGCAAAATCAACCCCGCTTTCGCCGATGTATTTATAAAGCGCTTCCTTCGCGCTCCAGATAAGGCATAACTGTGTATGGCAGTTTTTTTCACTCAGGTAATCCCGTTCTTTTGCGGACAATGCTTTCTTTTTTACTGCCGCAAAATTGCGCAAAGTATTTTCAATATCTATTCCCACGTGTTCTGTTGGATGGTAAATGATACAGGCAAAACGGGAGGTGTGCGAAATACTGAGGTCGCCTACTTCGTTTTGCAGGAAAGGTCGTCCGTTGTCGTGGTAACCCAAGTAAATTTTTTTGCCGAAAAGATGTTCCAGCAGCAGGTACACTACCAACCGTTCCTTGCGGCGCTGTGCATTGTTTATAAAGCGCATTTCTTCTTCGTCCTTGTGAGGCAGCGGGCAAATTTTCCGCAAAGCCTCTTCGGTTTCGGTAATTTCCCAAACCGCTATGGCGCTTCCGTCTTTATATTTTTGGATATTATAGAGCATTTTATTGCCGGCTGATTATTTATTATTAATACCTGCCGCCGTTGCCGGCTGCGGTTATTTCCATTTCATCGTTTGCATGAGGTGTTGGATATCGGCGGTTAAAAAAGCAATGGACGGCGCCAGGGAATCGGCGTTCGGCGTGGACATGAAATAGAGCGAACCGCGCAGGAAGTGGCGCGTGCTGTCGGTCAGGTAAAATTGTACCGACGATGCCACATCGCCGCTTATTTCATATAAAAAGCCGTGGGTCTTTTGCCCGTCGTTACGGAACGGGGTTTCGGTAATCCCGTCGGCTTTTATCACGTGGCGGTACACGAAATTATAGGTATCGTCCAGCAATTCCGGTAAATTTTTCCGGATGCGTTTGTAACTGATGTGCACAGTGGCATTGAAAGCGGGCATCCGCAAGTTTATCCAATAAGGTTCGTAGCGGTAGCTCTGCCTGTCGGGTACAATAGTAGCGTATGCGGGATAGCCGAAGCTATACGGGTAATCCGGCGAGTCGAACAACCGGTAATTTTTATCCGGGAAGTCCGTACGCAAATAACCGTGCGGTTTGGGAACCGGCGTACTGCTGTTGCAGGCGGCAAGCAATACCACCATCGGTATCATCCATTCTCTAATCCGTTTCATCTGAAATTTCTCCTACAATTTCTTCTAAAATATCTTCGAGCGTTACAATGCCTTCCGTACCGCCGTATTCATCTACAACAACCGCCATGTGTATTTTCCGTTGCCGGAATTCTTCCAGCAGGTCGTTGATTTTTTTATTTTCCGGCACAAAATAAGCGGCGCGGATAAGCGGCTGCCATGCAAAATCCGCCGCTTCGGTGTACAGGTACGGCAGCAGGTCTTTCACATACAGGATGCCTTTCACCCGGTCAAGCGTCTTGTCGTAAACAGGCAAGCGCGAATAGCCGCATTCCATCATTTTATTGCGCACGGCAGCAAAATTCATGTGCACCTCTACCGCATCCACCTTGACGCGCGGATGCATCACTTCATGTACGTCAATGTTTACAAAACGGACAATACCTTTTAATATTTTTTTATCTTCCGCCGACTGGCTTTCGGTGATGTCCACCGCTTGCGACAGTTCGTCAATCGACACATTGCTGCGGACATTTCGGAAGTGTTTATTCATGCGGTCGGCGATGTGCGCAAGCAACCGCGAACAGGGCTGCAATAATTTGGCGACCACCTGTAACAACGGCGTCGTTTTTTTGGTGAACGCCAAGCTATATTGCATACTGAATGTTTTTGGCAACACCTCGCCGAAAAGCACCAGCAGGAATGTTACGCATACGGTTTGGATGAGGAAACCTATCAGCGGCGTAGGATAGGTAATGAATTTATTGACAAGGAATGTGGATAACAAAATAATGGCGATGTTTACCAAATTATTTCCTACTAAAATAGCGCCCAGCAACTGGTCGGATTTTGTCAGGTGCGCCAACACGCGTTGTGCCGCCTTGCTTTCTTCGCGTTTGAGTTTATCAATGTCCTGCGGCGATAACGAGAAATAAGCCGTTTCGGTGCCGGAAAAAAAGGCGGAAAAAAACAATAACACCAAAAGCAAACACGCGTATAACACGTCGGCGGGAGTGGCTGCCGAAAAGTGGATGTGTAGAAATATCCAACAACTGGGAGGTTCCAATGTCTAACAATTTTTTGTTAAGCGGTACAAAGGTAATCAAAAGTATCGAATTGCAAATTCAAAGGTTTTAAAATTTCAGAATTTCAAGGTTCAATGTTTCATAAACGCGACGTTATACCAATTTGCAGGGCTTGTATTTGGCTTCGTAAAGCGGTAGGGTGAATGCTTAATGGTAGCAGGGCATAGCGTTGTTGGAAAGCAGAGTTTCTTGCTCCCAATTTTATCAAATTATTTTGCGTAAAGTTACAGTTGGCGTTTGCAACGAATTACCCCCGAATGGTTACTTTCATGGATGCAGTCCGTACAGTGGCATCCCCATGTGTGGTTTGTGGCACATGCAAGTACTGTAATAACATCGCTCACGACAGCACCTCTATGATCATATACACTCAATTCATCCGTAGTAACACATCTATCCCACCTAATTGAACCACCGTAGCATCGTAAACCTATATAAAGCGAGGTGTTATTGAATGTCCCACCATAGGGGTCATTTACAACCTGAGAATAATCAACCCACCGTTCCGTCAATTCATCTCTACTGGGAATTTGCCAACCAGTTGGGCAATCTGGGTGATTGCTACCGTAATATTGAGATATACCATCACAAATAGCAATACGCTTTTCCTCAATAGATAAATTATCTGCAAACCACCAA
>JAIRLT010000053.1 GCA_031259225.1 Prevotellaceae bacterium | reverse complement strand
TTCACTTGAAATTGCTCGCTTTTCTGGCTGTAGATAAGCGTTCCGATGAGGTCGGCAGGCAGCAGGTCGGGCGTGAACTGGATACGGCTGAATTGTGCATCGACAATACTGGCAAGCGTATTTATGGCAAGTGTCTTTGCCAGTCCCGGCACGCCTTCCAGCAGGATATGCCCATTGGCGAGCAGACCTATCAGCAGATTATCAATAAGGTTTTTTTGACCGACAATCACCTTGTGCATCTCCATATTGATAATGTCCACAAAGGCGCTTTCCTGTTGAATTCGGTCGTTTAGTTCTTTGATGTTTGCTTTTTCCATATAAATGTTTATTTTTGTGGTTTTATTTTTCGTTTGTTAAGACTAAAAAATTATACAATAGTTTAATGGTAAAAAAGAGTTGCGAAAATACAATTTTTTTTGGAGGGAAACAAGTTTCCGGATGTTAATAATGAGTTTAGAAGTAGTCAAAAAGTAATGCGTTATTTCATTTATTTATCATACAAAGGAACAAATTACCATGGATGGCAAGTGCAGACTAATGCCCGCACGGTACAGGGTGAGGTAAACCGGGCGCTTTCGCTGTTGCTGGACGAAAAAGTCGAAACTACCGGCGCCGGTCGCACCGATACCGGCGTGCATGCAAGCTACTTCGTGGCGCATTTCGATAGCGGGCAATATGAACTGTACGTTACCGCCAACGGTACGGCACAAGCCTTGTACAAGCTCAACTGCATACTTCCCGGCGACGTTTGCATCCACAACATCCTGCGTGTTGAAGCTACTGCGCACGCCCGTTTCGACGCAGTGCAGCGTACTTACAAATATTATATAAGCACGGAAAAAAATCCGTTCAACGCGGAATTTGCGGCGTTTCTTCCTTTTGACCTGGATGTGGCGGCGATGAACGACGCAGCGCAAATACTGTTTGAATACACCGATTTCACCAGTTTTGCCAAACTGCACGGACAAAGCAAAACCAATCATTGCCGCCTCATACAAGCCCGGTGGGAAGCTACTGCCGGCACACTGGAATTTACTATTTCCGCCGACCGCTTCCTGCGCAATATGGTACGCGCTATTGTCGGAACGTTGATTGACGTGGGGCGTGGAAAAATCAACGGCGATGACCTGCGCCGTATTATAACCCAAAAAGACCGTTGCGCCGCCGGCAGTTCCGTACCCGCAAAAGGATTATGGCTAACGGATATACAATATAAAAATGCACCCGGTATTCCCCCGTGCATAAACGTACCTGTTATAATATAGGTATCCTCCGCTGCCGGTTTGCTTTGGATTATATCTTCGTTGGGCGAATACAAACGATCATAAATAAAACAGGGGAGAAAATCTTTTCTCCCCTGCAGTAAATACACAAACAAGTAAACCAACCTGCCTGTTTTAGCCTGTATTCATTTGCGGGCAAACCTGAACTTTTTATTCCCCACGCATTTTTTCCTTGGCTTTCTTCAATTGGATTTTCAACACATCCACGCATTGGCGCACAGCCTCTTCAAATGTCCGGCATTGTTTGTCGGTGCGTAAATCATAGCCGGGGATTTCCAACCGGACAGCTACTTTTTTATTATCATGATCCGGCGTAAGGCTCATGGTAACCTCTGCAGCAATAATGCCGTCGAAAAAACGGTCTAACTTCTTTACTTTTCTGGTAGCAAAATCTACCAATTTGTGGTCGGCGTCAAATTTTACCGATTGTACACGTACTTCCATAATTTGTTCTCCTTAAATAAAAATGTTTATTATTGATTGATGCGATTATTGAAATGTTGATTTTCATCCTCGCTATTTTATTATTTTTTAATTTCTGAACAACTCTATTATTTTAATTTCTATCCCGTCCACTGCCTACTGCCTACGGTCTTCCGCTCGCGGGTGCGCTTTTGTATATACTTTTTTTAATTTGGCAAACGAATTGTGCGTATAAACCTGCGTAGCGGCAAGGCTCGAATGTCCCAATGTTTCTTTTATACTCATAATGTCGGCGCCGTTATTCAACAAATGCGTAGCCAGCGAATGGCGTAACACATGCGGGCTTTTCTTCCCCGTAAACCCCGGTTGATTTGCCAGCCGGTCGTGCACTAAGCGGTTTACTGCCTGTGGATACAACGGTTTTCCTTTCCCGGTCACAAACAGGCGGTCGTTAGCGGACAAGTCCGGAAAAGCCGTTTGCCGCAAATTTAAATAATCTTCCAACAGCATCGCCATTTTTCCGGTGAGCGGCGTTTCGCGCTGCTTGTCGCCTTTGCCGGTAACGCGCAACACCGCTTCCGCGCCTGTAATATAAATATCCGCCGGGCGCAAGGCAATCAGTTCGGCGCGGCGGATACCGGTGGTATAAAACAAGTCAATAATTATCCGGTCACGCACGCTGATATAATCGTCGCCGGCGATGTCACTATTGAGGAACTCGTTTAGCGCCGTTGCTGCAAAAAATTCCGGTAACCGCCTGCCTGTTTTCGGGCGCTGGATTTTTTGCATCGGGTTTTTTTCAAGGATATTTTCCGTCAATAAAAATTTGAAAAACCGGTTCAATGCCGAAAGTTGTAAATTGACGGTGCGGGTAGCCAGCCGGTTTTTGAGCAAACCGGTCATCCACGAACGTACTTCCTGCGCCGTCAGCGTGGACAGCGCCTGCTTATCGTCGCTGGGGATGGCTGCATGACCTAAGAAATGCCGGATAGCATCGGCGTAGATGCTTATTGTCCGCTCGGAGTAGCGCTTTTCGTGGCGCAGGTGATTGATGAACCGGTGAAACATTTGCCTGTTGTTTTTCACCGCTAAAATAAAAAAAAAAACCGGAAAGTGCAAATAAATCGTCTTTCCGGTTCCTGTGTTACAGGGGTAATTATTCGTCTTCCAACTGCAAACGCTGGCGGTAAGCGGCGCGTTTAATTTCGTCGCGACGTTTTACGGATTTTTTTTCAAAAACTTTACGCCCGCGTAATTCGCGGAGGACGCCTGTTTTTTCAAACTTACGCTTAAATTTTTTCAGCGCCCGTTCGATATTTTCGTTTTCTTTTATTTGTACAATAATCATGGGGTCACATACACCTCCCTTTTTTTCCGGATGGCAAAGGTAGTAAAAAAAATTAGGATAAAAAATACCCGGATGCCGCGGGACGCCTTTCAAACTGCTGCGCATCCCGCTTAGCTTTTGATTTTCCTCAGCCGCATGAATTTTGGGGTTACTTCGACGTATTCGTCTTCCTGTATATATTCCAGCGCTTCCTCGAGGCTGAAACGTATGGGCGGGGCGATGTTCAGCTTCTCGTCGGAGCCGGACGCCCGCATGTTGGTAAGCTTTTTTGTCTTGCAGAGGTTCAGGGAAAGGTCTCCGGCGCGGGTATGTTCGCCGACGACCTGTCCGGCGTATATTTCCTCTCCAGGCGCCACAAAGAATTTCCCGCGGTCTTGCAGTTTATCCAGCGCGTAGGCAATCACCATGCCGGTTTCAATGGCTACGAGCGAGCCGTTGATACGCTGTTCTATTTCGCCTTTATAGGGTTCAAAGCTTTTGAAACGGTGCGCGACCACCGCTTCGCCCTGTGTGGCGGTAAGCAGGTTGCTGCGCAAGCCAATCAATCCGCGCGAGGGGATATCAAAGTCGAGGTGCATTCGTTCGCCGCGGCGTTCCATGTGCAGCAGCGTTCCCTTGCGGCGGGTAGACAGCTCAATTGCTTTGCCCGCCATGGCTTCCGGCAGGTCAATGGTGAGATGCTCCATAGGTTCGCAACGCACGCCGTTAATATTTTTGTCAATCACTTTCGGCTGCCCTACTTGGAGTTCGTATCCCTCGCGGCGCATGGTTTCGATGAGCACGCTCAGGTGCAGCACGCCGCGCCCGTAGAGTATAAACGAATCGGCAGCAGGGCTGTCCTTTACCTGCAAGGCGAGGTTTTTTTCCAGTTCCCGTTCGAGGCGTTCTTTCAGGTGGCGCGAGGTAACGAATTTCCCGTCGCGCCCGAAAAACGGCGAATTGTTCACCGTGAAGAGCATGCTCATCGTCGGCTCATCGACCGCAATGGGCGGCAGGGCTTCGGGATTTTCGTCATCGGCAACGGTATCGCCGATTTCAAAGCCCTCGATGCCGACCAGCGCGCAGATGTCGCCGCACAGCACTTCGTCACGCCCGGTTTTTCCCAATCCTTCAAAAGTCATGAGGTCTTTTATTTTTGTTTTTTCCACCGTGCCGTCGCGTTTCACCAGCGACACCGGCATGCCCGGACGCAGTACCCCGCGCGTGATGCGACCGATAGCGATACGTCCCACATAAGGCGAATATTCCAGCGAAGTAACCAGCAGTTGCGGCGTACCTTCCACGACGGGCGGCGCAGGAATTTCTTTAAGGATGGTGTCGAGCAGCGGCGTGATACCGGTCGCCGGGCGCCGCCAGTCGAACGACATCCAGCCCTGTTTGGCGCTGCCGTAAATGGTTTTAAAATCTAACTGTTCTTCGGTTGCCTGCAAACTAAACATCAGGTCGAATACCTGTTCATTCACTTCATCGGGGCGGCAGTTCGGCTTATCGACTTTGTTGATGACCACCACCGGCTTTTTGCCCAGCGCCAGCGCTTTTTGCAGGACAAACCGCGTCTGGGGCATCGTGCCTTCAAAAGCGTCCACCAGCAGCAGCACGCCGTCAGCCATATTGAGGACGCGCTCTACTTCGCCGCCGAAGTCGGCATGACCCGGCGTATCGATGATATTTATTTTACAATCTTTATAAGTCACCGACACGTTTTTGGACAGGATGGTGATGCCGCGTTCGCGTTCCAGTTCGTTGCTGTCGAGTATCAGTTCGCCGTGTTTTTCATTATCGCGGAAAAGTTTTCCCTGTAAAATCATGCGATCAACCAGCGTGGTTTTCCCGTGGTCTACGTGGGCAATGATAGCGATGTTCCGTATTTTCTGCATAAATTATTTTAAAAAGGATGCAAAGGTACAAAAAACAATGAACAATGCGCTAATGTGAAAATGTGCTAATATGACTAATTAGGCTGACGCAGGAACAATTTAAAGATTTCAAAATTTAAAGATTTCAAGAAAAACCGTCGGTACATTTCTGCACCGGCAGTTCTTTTTTTGGGGCAAAGGGTACAAGGTAAAGGGTGAAAGGGGCTGGCGCAGGAACAATTTACATATTTACGGATTTACAGGTTTACAGATTTAGGCTGCCGCGCCAACCAATTTCTAATTTCTAATTTCTGATTTCTAATTTCTAATTGGCTGACGCGTGTGGCGTCATTCCGAGCGGAGCGAAGCGGAGTCGAGGAAACTGCTGCGGTATTTAATCCTCACCCCCCAGCCCCCTCTCCCGGCGGAGAGGGGGTGGCTGGCGCACCAGTATAATTCCTAATGATTAATTCAACCGGTTTGCTTTGCTGCGTCCCTTCAATGACGCTGCTACGGAGCGCTGCTCCCCTCGCCTTCAGGAGAGGGGTCGGGGGTGAGGACAAGCCCCAAAATTCCCAATTTCTGATTTCTAATTTCTAATTTCTAATTGGCTGACGCGCCAGCCTAATTCATAACTCATAACTCATAATTCATAATTGGCTGCCGCCCCCGCCCAATTCTTAATTTCTAATTCCTAATTAACTTGCGCCACTCC